>NZ_JBFAVI010000039.1:0-15437 GCF_040679695.1 Micromonospora sp. NPDC052213 | reverse complement strand
ACCTGATTCTTGTGTCTTGTGTCGTTTTTCGTAGGGGTTGCTTTCCCTCTCTCCCCGCTCCCCCCGCCCCGGGCCCGCCCGCGCGCCCGCCTCTGCGGTGGTACGGCTGCCGCCGTGCGCGTCCGGGCAGCCGGGGTCGCGAGCCAGCGCTCATCGGGGGCGGGCGTTGCGCTTGCGTACGGCGAAGAAGAGCGCCGCGGCCCGGCGGACGTCGCCCGGCCGTCGTGGGTCCGTGGCGACGTCGTGCAGCAGGTCCCGGTCGGACCGGTCCGCGGCCAGCGTCATGAGCAGCGAGAAGCACTCCCGCGCGGCGTCCCGGCCGCCGGGGCGGTCCGCGCCGCCGGCCCAGTGCGTCAGCAGCGCCGCGAGCACGTCCGCCCGGAACGGGACTGCGCCCGCCTCGCCCGTCCCGGCGCGGCCGGCGAGCAGGTGACCGGCGGCGATCGCGCCGTCCGGCTCCGCCAGGCGGTCCCGCAGGAAGGCCGGCGCGACGGCGGCCCGGCTGATCGCCTGCAAGGCGACGAACCGCGTCGAACGGGTGTTCATCAGCGTCACCCACTCGTCGGGCCGCCAGTCCCGGGCCAGCGGCCCCGCCGCCAGGTAGTCCACCAGGCTGGGCCAGACCGAGGCCAGGGTGTGCCGGTCGGCCCGGAAGAGGTTCGTGGCGAGCAGGATCTGCCGTACGTGGGTGGGCCAGTCGGGCAGCGTCCGCGCCGGGGGAGCCGGCGCGTGCGCCGCCGACCAGTCCACGACCGCCGCCACCGGATCGCCCCCGGTGACCGCCGCGGTCGCCGCCACCTCGACGAGTTCGGTGTGCCGCGCCACCAGCCAGGCGGCGATCGACTCGCCCTCGGGCGGGCAGCGCAGCAGCGCCTCGCAAGCGGCGTCCAGGCTGTCCCGGCCGCCGCGCAGCAGGGCGCGGACGAACTCGTCGAGCAGGGCCGCCGGGCCGGGCTGCGGGGCCGCTTCCGCCTGCCCGCCCTCCCACACCAGCACGGCGATGGTGGCGGTCAGCGGGTTGTGCACCGGGCCGGTGATGCGCTGGGCGTGGGCCCAGTCCAGGAACCGGCGCGCCGTGGCGTCGTCCGGGAACCACCGGGCGGCCAGCAGCGCGACGTCGGCGTCGGTGAAGTGCGCCAGGTGGTACGCCGCGTAGCCGTCGTTCAGCACGGCCAGCTCGTCCTCGGCCAGGTGCCGCGTGGTCACCAGGAGGCGCCACGGCTTCGGCGCGGCGGCCGGGGCGGGGGAGCGGGCCAGGGTGGCGAGGCGGTTGAGCACGACGGCCCGCTCGTCCGGGTCGGCGACGGCGTCGACCCCGTCGACGCAGACCAGCCACCGCCGCCCGGGAGCGGGCGGCTGCTCCACGTCGAGCGGGGCGCCCTCCCGCGGGTACGCCTCGGCGAGCGCGGCGGGCAGCGGCTGGTGCACCAGGGCGGCGGCCGGCAGGCTCACCAGCACCGGACCGGGCGGGGACCGTCGCCGCCGGCCGCGTCCGGCGAGCCAGCGCTGCGCCGACCGGGCGCTCTCGTAGCGGACGAGCGCCGTCTTGCCGCTGCCCGGCTCCCCGATCAGCAGCACGTTGCCGGCGCCGGTGAGCAGGTCCGCCACGTCGACGCCGTCGCCGGCCGGGGCGAGCCGGGGCACCACCCGGCGCGGCACGTACACCTCGGACAGCGGCTTCACGTACCCGCCGAACCGGTGCGGGTGCACGATGCCGGCGTCCGCCTCCCGCCTCCAGACCGGGCTCAGCGCGGACCACCAGCCGCGCCGGTCCCGGTCCCGGGTGTACCGGCGGACGGCGAGGACCGCGCCGGCGAGCGCCAGCGTGCCGCTGACGACTCCGGCGACCTGGTTGGGGATCTCCAGGTCCATCGGCGTCAGGGCCGGCCGGCGCCGGGCCGGTCCGCCGCCAGGTGGTGGGCCCCGCACCCCTCGCAGTAGGCGCCGGTCTGCGTCTCGTCGCAGTGCCGCCACGGCGCGGGCGGGCCGGCCGGCGCGGACCGCTGCGCCGGCGGCTCCTGCGGCCCCCAGCGGGAGGTGTGGTGGGACACGACCAGGGAGGACTGGGTCAGCCGGGCGTCCACGTCGGGCTTGAGGCGGACCCGGCCGCCGGCGGCGTCCAGGACGTCCACCACCCGGGCGAGCAGGACCACGTCGTCGTCGCGGCCGGCGGCGTGGGCGAGCGCCACCGCCCGTCCCAGGTGCTCCTCCGCCTCGCCGGCCCGGCCCGCCCGGGCGGCCGTCAGCCCGCGCTGGACCGCCGCCGCGTAGTCCTGCTGCCGGGTGTAGTGGGCGACGCTCTCGTTGATCTCCGAGTACCGCAGGGCGTCCTCGGTCCACTCCACGGTGATCGGCGCCTCGACCGGCTCGCCGTCCGCGTCGGCGTGGACGCTCACCCAGCCGACCCGCCGGCGCGCCCCCGGTGCCATCGCGTCGACCTCCAGGGCGACGTGGTAGTCCCGCTGGTCGTGCGGGCTCCACGCGCCGACCGGGTAGTCGGTGGTCAGCTCGCCGGCCGGCTCGCCGCGCCCCGTGAGGTCGGCGATCGCCGGGTGCACCTGCTTGACGAAGCGGACCCGGGTCAGCCCGGTGGTGCGCACCCGGAGCCGCACGCCGGCGACCCGACGGGACATCGCGCGGGTCAGCACCGCCCGGAACTCGTCGGCGAGCCCGGCGAGGTCCTCCACCGGCACGACGGGGTTGGCCCCCAACGCCTCCGCGATGCCCAGCAGTTCCGCCGCGTCCCAGTCGTGCACGCCGTCGGCGGAGCCGATGGCGCGGCAGTCGACGGTGAAGCGCCCCACGCAGCCGTCCACCGCGGCCCGCAGGTCGGCCGGGCGCTGGGACTCGTTGCGGCCGTCGGTGAGCAGGATGACGTGCCCGATCGCGTCGGGCCGCGTGGCGAGCAGCCGGCGGGCCAGCAGCAGCCACGTGCCGATGGCGGTACCGCCGTGCGGTGCCACGTGCCGCAGCGCGTTGCGGGCGGCGGCGCGGGTGCTCTCGTCGGCGACCGCCAGCCGCCGGTCGCCCGGGTAGACCATCGTGGCGTTGGCGGTGCCGGCCACCACCGCGAACGCGACCCCGTCCGGCAGGGCGTCGATGGCGGCGGCGGTCGCCTGCCGGGCGGCCCGCATCTTCGCCTGCGGCGCCCCCATCGAGCCGGAGGAGTCGAGCAGGATCACCTCGGCCAGGCCGTCGTGGCGGACGTTTCCGTTCTCCGGCTCCACGCCCTGGACGGTGGCGACGACGTCGACGACCGCCCCGTCGGCGGGCACGTACTCGGTGTGGTGCACGCTCAGGCGCAGCGGCAGACCGTTGGCGGGGGGCACGGGGACCTCTTTCCGTCGGGGCCGGCGGCCGGGCTCACCACCACGTCACCGGCCGGTACGCGTTGGCAAGGTCGACGAGCGCGATCCGCTCGCGCCGGTCGGCGGTGCGCCGGGCGCGGGACCGGCACCGGCGCTCGAACGCGCCGCGCAGGGCGTCCTCCTCGAGCGGGTGGCCGAACAGTCGCCGCCCGGCGTGGCGCCCGGCGGCCAGGTCGCAGTCCAGCGCGATCCGCAGGATGTGCGCCTCGACCTGCTCGCGTTCGTCGAACGGGGGCAACTTGTCGACCATTGCCGCGGCGTCGAGCGCGACGTCGAGCCGGTGCTCGTCGTCCGGCGCGTCGAGCAGGATCCGCACCGCGCAGGTCACCGCCACCGTCGAGGCCCGGGACGACTCCGGCACCTTCAGCAGGGCGTCGGCGGCGCTGCGCGGGTCGGCCGTCGCCAGCAGGCAGCGGGCCAGCCCGAAGGCCGCGCCCACCACGCCCGGGTCGGTGTCCCACACCCCCCGGTAGTGGTCGGCGGCCGTGCGCGGGTCGCCGTCGAGTTCGCAGGCCACCGCGTACGAGAGCCGGGTGGAGACCTCGCCCGGCAGCCACCCGTAGACCTGCGCGAAGCGGCGGCGGGCGGTGCCGAAGTCCCGGCCCACCAGGGCCACCAGGCCGCGGTGCCACCACAGCGACCAGTCCCGCAGCTCCTCGGGGAACTCGGCGAGCAGCGGCCCCGCCTCGTCCGCCCGGCCGGCGGCGAGGTGTGCCCGGACGGCGCGGTAGGTGACCTGCGCCGTCCGCTCCGGGGCGGTCCTCAGCAGCTCGATGAGCTCCGCCGGGTCGGCCGGGCCGAGCGAGGCGAGGAAGCCGGCGGCCGGGTCGGCGCCGTCGACCAGGGGCGCGGGCAGACCGAGCATGATCTCCACGACGTCGAGCGCGTCCCCGTCGGTGTGCAGGCCGAACGCGCACGCGGAGGGACTGAACAGGGTGGACCGGGTCGGCCGGGGCACGCCGTCGCCCGCCGAGGCGACCTGCCGCCGGACCCCCCGGACCTGCTCGCGCATCTCGGCGGCGGAGGCGAACCGGTCGTCCGGCTCGGCGGCGGTGGCGCGGGCCAGCAATCGCAGGAACGGGTCGAGCCGCGCCGGCACGGGCAACCGCAGCAGGTCCTGTCCGGGCGGGATCCGGGTCACGTCGACGGACCGGGGCACCAGGGTCAGCGCCGCGAGGGTCCGGCCGACGGTGTAGAGGTCCGACCGTACGCTCGGGCCGGCCGGTCCCAGCCGTTCCACCTCCGGGGCGGTGAAGCCCGCGGTGCCCCAGGCCGGGCTCACCGTGTTGTCGATCCGGCGGGCGGCGCCGAAGTCGACGAGCTTGATCGGGTCGTTGGCGCCCTGGCCGCCGACCCGCATCACGTTCTCGGGCTTCAGGTCGCAGTACATCCAGCCCTGGTCGTGCAGGTACTCGAAGGCGTCGAGGATCTGCACGCCGTACCCGAGCGCCTGCGCCACGTCGACGGCGCAGGAACCGCCGCCCGGCCCGGCCGTGCTGCGCGCCTCCTCGAGGGTGCCCCCGTTGACGTACTCCATCACCAGGTAGCCGGCGTCCCGGTCGGACTCGGGCCGCAGCGCGTGGGTGATCGTGACGATGTGCGGGTGGTTCAGGGCGATCAGCGCCTGCCGTTCGGCGACGAACGCCGCGACGGCCTCCCGGTCCTCCGGGTTGCGCTGCCCCTTCAGCACCCGCCACGCGCCGTCCATGTCCTCGTCCCGGGCGAGGAACACCCAGCCGACCCCGCCGTTGCCCAGGCAGCCCTCGATCCGGTAGCGCCCGGCCCGCAGGTCGCCGTTGGCCAGCGGCGGGGTGAAGGAGTACCGGGTGCCGCAGTCCGGGCAGTATCCGGCGACCCGGGGCAGCCGGCGCCGGCAGGTCGTCTTCGCGCAGTAGCGGGAGTGCTCGGGGACGACCGGCTGCGACACCACCGCCGACAGCGGGTCGTGGGGCCGGGCGGTGGGCAGTACGGCCGGCTGCTCCCACGGCCGGGACGTCGTCCGCGCCGGGCGCCGGTCGAGGTCGGGGCCGGGGCTCGGCCCCGGGCCGGTGGCGGCGCCGGCCCCGGCGCACTCGTGCCCCCACAGCCGGCAGAACCCGTCGGAGTCCACGCTGCCGGGGCAGTTGCGCTCCGCGCAGCCGCGGCTGACCGCCGTCATCGTGTGCCTCCGTTCACGGCCTGCTGGTAGGCCCGGACCGCCCGGCTGGCGCCGGTCACGTCGAAGACGTCGGGGCGCAGCGCGGCCCGGGCGTCCCGGTAGCTCTCCTCGACGTCGGGATGCTCGGCCCGGCCCACGTCGGCGGCCTTCTGCCGGTACGCCTCCAGCCGCCCCGTGAGCTCCAGGTGGCACCGGCGGCGCAGCCGGCGCCGCGCGGCGTCGGTCAGCTCGACCGCCCGGTCGACGGCCTCGGACAGCGTCCCGTCGTCCCCGTCCGGCCCGGCGTCGCCGCGCAGCCACCGCCCCCGGCCCGCCGCCTCGGCGACGGCGACCTGCTCCAGCAGCCCGTCGACCGCGAGCCCGGCCACCGGGTCGACCCCGTCGCCCAGGCCCTCGGCGGCGGCGTCCGCGGCGAGCCGGCGGAGCCGGTCCACGGAGGAGCGCAGCCGCTGCGCCCGGACCGTCAGCCGGTCGCGGCCGTGCGCGTCCACGATCCGGCGGATCCGGGCCACGTGCTCGCGGGCCGCCACCACGACCTGCTCGACGGTCATCTCCTCCAGGCGGACCGGCTCGCCGGTCGCCGCGGTGAACCGCACCCGGCAGGGGCCGGCCAGCAGCCGGGCCAGCGCGTCCGCACCGGCGGGCGTGGACCGGTCGACGCCGTCGAGGTCGTCGACCAGGCGGTCCAGGGCCAGCGACAGGCAGCCGAGCCGGTGCAGCAGGTCCCGGGCCTCACGCGCGGACGCCGCGGCGGGGCCGGTCGGCTGCCGGAAGGTCTCGGTGACGAGCTGCTGCACCTCGAGCAGGCTCTCGCACACCCAGGCGTGTGCCGCCAGGGTGGCGTCGAGGCGTTCCCGGTGGGACATCAGGCGCCGCCCGTCAGTCGGTCGGCCGCGGCGTGACCGGCGGCGGGTCGGGGGGTGGCCACACCGTGGTCGGCGGCTCTGGCGACGGCATGCCCCTGTCCCGGTGCCCGGCGAGCCACCGGTCGTGGGCCTGCCGCCACACCGTCGCGGTGCGCGGCGACGCCAGCACGTGGTTCACGTACGCGGCCAGCTCCCGGCCGTGGTCGAGGTGGAACGCGAAGGCGTGCGGCTCGTCGGTGAACCAGGTGCAGTCGGAGTCCCGGTGGTACGCGCAGAACTGCCGGTCGCGGCGCGGCGGCTCGGTCACCAGCATCGTGTCCGGGGCCATCTGGGCGAAGCCCAGCAGGATGTTCTCGTCGGTGCTGACGCCCTCGACCTGGCCCTGGCGCAGCATGACGAGGCAGTCGACCGAGTGGATGGCCTGCACCGGCACGAGCCGCTCGCCCGCCAGGGTGCGGTAGCTGGAGATCATCGCGAGCGAGGTCGTGTTCGCGCCGGCGCAGACCCGCTTGCCGCCGAGCTGCTCCATGCCGGCGTACTCCGGCACCCCCTCGGCGCGTTCGCGGACCAGCACGCTCTGACCGGAGTCGAGGTAGTCGTTGGAGAAGACGACCCGCCGGGCGCGTTGGCACGTCGCCGTCAGGGAGGTGGCCACGACGTCGATCTCGCCGTTCTCCACCATGGTGAAGGCGCCCTGGCCGGGCGGCACCACCTTGAAGGTGAGCCGCTCGCGCGGGTCCTCCGTCGGCCAGAGGGCCCGGGCGACCGCCAGCATCAGCTCGATGTTGAAGCCCTCGAACCGCTGGGTGCGGGCGTCCCAGTGGCTCATCGTGGCGTCGGACGGGTCGACGCCCACCACCAGCTCGCCCCGGTCGAGGATCCGCGACGGTGGGGTCGGGCTCGCGGGAAGGCTGCGGCGTACCGGGCAGATCGCGTCCGCCCCGTCGGTCGTCGGCACCGTCGCCACGCCCTGCGGCCGCGCCGGGGGCGCGGGGGGCGGCGCCGTCGGCGCGGTGCACCCGGCGAGGGCGGTCAGGAGCGCGGCGACCATCGCCCCGCGGCCACCGCGTCGCGTCGTCGGAGCCCTCCGGGTCGCGTTCACTGGTACTCCAGGTAGCGCTGGCGCAGCCCGGCGACCACCCCGGCGGCGGCGAGCAGCGTGACCCAGGCGGCCGTGCCGCCGAGATGGCGTGGCGCCTCGGGCAGGTCGGTCACCATCCGGGAGACCTCCTGGTTGCGGGCGGTCAGGTCGGCGAGGAGGTGGCCTTCCGCGGTGACGAACGCCCGGCCCGCCGAACCGTCGCTGAGCACGGTGTCGACCGCGTTGCGGAACGCGTCGGGTGTGCGGCTCTGCCGGGCCGGCCAGACCGCCTCCGTCAGGGCGGTGCAGTCGATCCGGTCCCTCGGGGGCTCCTGCCCGGCGGGATCGGCGCAGAGGTCCCGCCGGTCGAAGTCGGCCTTGTGCCCCGCCGGGTCGACGCTCGCCCCGAGCCCGAGGTAGACGTCGGCGCGGCCGGCCAGCAGGGTGCCGAGTCGCTGCTGGGTGGCGCTCTGCGCGTCGATCGCCCGTTCCAGCTCGGGGAACCTCCGGTCGGCGTCCGGCCAGTGCCACCACGACGAGACCAGCATGGCCAGCACGGCCGCGGTGCCCAACGAGGCCAGCAACAGGCCGGCGTTCAGCCGGCGCCGGGTCCGCCGACGCAGCCACACCTGCACCATTACCAGGGCGGCGAGGGTGCCCAGCGGCACCAGCACGGACGCGGCGAGCCACGGCCGCGCGTCGGCGCGAGCCTCGAGCAGGCGCCGGGTGTCGTAGTTCCACAGGCCCTGCGCCGCGGTGAGCAGTTCGGTGGACATGTAGTGCGACGCCTCGCGGGCGTAGGCCGAGGCGAGCACGGCGCGGGCCGCCGCGTCGTCCGCCCCGGCCTTCGCCGTCGTCGTCTCCGCCGGCGTGCAGGGGCGGCGCTGCTCCGCGCCGGGAAGCGCGGGGAGGGGGCCGGCCACCCGCAGCGCGGCGCACACCACGTCCCGGTAGACCTTCAGCCGCGCGGCGATCGTCGCCAGCCTGGTCAGCCGGTCGGGATCGTCGACGGCGTTGCCCATCGAGTCGGTCAGCGTGCGCTCCACCTCGTGCACCGCCGCGTCGTACGCGCCGACGAGCGACGCGCGCCGGTCCTCGGTGGGCGGGAGCAGGAAGACGGCGCTGGCGGCGACGTCGGCGTCGGCGAGGCCCTGGTAGATCTCCCGGGCGGTCGTGCTGGTGCGCACGGCGGTCTCGGCGGACCGCTCGCCCAGCGTGGTGGCGGACGCCCGGGACTGCACGGCGACGGCGGCGGTCGCGGCGAGCGCGGCGACCAGCAGGGCGCCGCCGACCACGATCAGCGCCGGGGTCGTCCGCAGGGCGTCGCGGAGCCGGCCCGCGCGACGTCTCCGTCGGGTGGCCGGGGCCGACCGGTCGGCCGCGTGTCCGTCCCCCGTGTGCGGCGCCATGCACGTCCTCTCGCTCGCCGGGCCCCGCCCGGCGGCCCTCGTGGTGCGGGCGTCGCGGTGCCGGAAGCGGACCCGTTCCGCCCCGCCGCGCGGCGACCACCGGCCTTGCCGGCGGCCGACGTGGTGATCGCGGGCGAGGAGGGACCAGGGTGCCAGACGAAGTCGGCCAGCGATACGGGTATGTCCGGTATCTGACCTGATAGTTCCCAGGCGGCGCGCCGTGCTCGGCGGCTCCCGCCGTCGATCCTCGAGGCGGGGGCGGGGCCGCGTCCACGAGGGCCGACGGGCCGATCAGGACGGTGGGTCGCCGGCCCCGTCGCGGGGCGGGAAGGCCAGGGCGAGGGTGAGGTCGAGGACGGTCTCCGGGTCGGTCAGCCGGTCGCCGTACAGCTCGCGGAGCTTGCCCATCCGGTAGCGCACGGTCTGCGGGTGCACGAAGAGGTCGGCGGCGACGTCGTCGCGCCGGCCGTGGTGCAGCAGCCAGGAGCGCAGCGTCTCGGCGAGGCGGTCGGCGGTGGCGGACGGCAGCGACGCCAGCGGCGCCAGGACCCGGGCGCGCAGGTCGGCGAGCCCCTCCGGGTCCGTGCTCAGTACCAGTTCGGCGAGGTGCTCCTCGGTGTCCAGCGGCGCGCCGTCGTCGGCGGGGTGGAGGCCGAGCGACAGGGCCCGGGTCGCGCGCTGGTAGGAGGAGGCCACCCGGGTCCACGGGCGGGCGGGGCCGAGCACCGCGCGCCGTCCGCGCAGCACCCGGGCGAGCTGGCGCCGCCGGTCGCCGTGCGTGTCGGGCACCAGCAGCACCGCGAGGTCCTCGCCCGCCGCGGCCGCCGGAGGTTCCTCGCCGCTCTCCAGGGTGTGCGGGTGCAGCAGCGCGAGCGCCGCCCGGAGGTTGGCCCGCGGCAGCAGCACGACGGTGAGGGTCTGCGGCGGCGGCCAGTCGGCCCGGTCGGCGCTGCGCAGCAGCACCTCCTCGGGCTCGCCGGCGAGCAGCCGCTGGGTGAGCCGTTCCAGGTTGCGGCGCCGGGCCCGGCCGGCACTGGCCAGCTCGTCGGCGTGCCCGGCCACGCTGGCGGCGGAAAGCTCGTCGATGTACGCGAACATCAGCTCGGCGAACTCGGCGACGGTGGCCGCGGACGACCCGCCCTGCACCGTGGTGGTCGACATCTCCCGCCACGAGACGCGGGCGCCCACCCGGTACGCGGCCAGCAGCGCGTCCACGCTCCGGCCGGAGCGCGCCTCGCCGCTGCCGAGGGCGTACGCGGCCTCCAGGGCGCCGACCAGAGGCGTGCTCGGGTCGGCGCCCTGGGACCGCTCGATGAGCTGGAGGAACGTGCCGAGCGCGAGCTGCACCGCGGTCTCGATCTTCTCGCGCATCTGGCCGGTGAGGGTGCCGGAGTAGCTCGGGACCTCGGCCGTGATCGCGGTGACCGTCCGCTCGGCGAGCAGCGGCAGCCGGTCGCGCAGCGCGCCCGCGACCCGCGCGTCCAGTTCGAGGCGGGCCGCGCGCCGGGTGGCCTCGGAGCGTTCCGACACGTTTGTTCCCTCCGCACAAAAAGGTTGGATCGGTTCACCTTCGCAGGCCAAGATTTTATGCCAGGCCGCCGCGACCATCGAATCATGACGACCACCGTCCCGCGCCCACCCGCGAAGGCGTCCCTGCGGGGCCGCATCCTGCGGCTGGCCGCGTCGGTCACCACCCCGCTGCTGCCCGACGACTACCTCGACCTGGTGGCCCCGCTGCGCTCCGGGGCGGACCTGCGCGGCCGGATCGTCGCCGTCCGCCCCGAGACCGCCGACGCGGCGACACTGCTGATCCGGCCGGGCCGCGACTGGCGGGGCCACACCCCCGGCCAGTACGTCCGCCTCGGCGTCGACGTCGACGGCGTGCGCCTGTGGCGGGCGTACTCGGTCACCTCGGCCCCGACCGCCCGCGGGCCCATCTCGATCACCGTCAAGGCGATCCCGGACGGCGTGGTCAGCAACCACCTCGTCCGGCGGGCGCAGCCCGGGACGATGGTCCAGCTCGACCAGGCCCAGGGCGACTTCGTGCTGCCGGGCCGGCCGCCCGCCCGGGTGCTCTTCGTGACCGCCGGCAGCGGGGTCACCCCGGTGATGGGGATGCTGCGCTCGGGCGTGCTGGCCGACGCCGACGTCGTCGTGGTGCACTCCGCGCCGACCCCGGCCGACATGATCTTCGGCGCCGACCTGCGGGACCTCGCCGCGCGGGGCGCGATCCGGCTGGTGGAGCGGCACACCGACGCCGACGGGCTGCTCACCGTGGCCGACCTCGCCGGCCTCGTGCCCGACCACCTCGACCGGGAGACCTGGGCCTGCGGCCCGGTCGGCCTGCTCGACGCGCTGGCGGAGCACTGGGCGGCCCAGGGTCGCGGCGACCGGCTGCACACCGAGCGGTTCCGGCCCACCGTCATCTCGCCCGGGGAGGGCGGCACCGTCACCTTCGCCCGCTCGGGGGTGACCGTGGCGGCCGACGGCGCCACCCCGCTGCTCGACGCCGGCGAGAACGCCGGGGTGCTGATGCCCTCGGGCTGCCGGATGGGCATCTGCTTCGGCTGCGTCCTGCCGCTGCGTCAGGGCGCGGTCCGCGACCTGCGCAACGGGGACCTGACCACGGCGGTGCCCGGCGACGGCGTCCTCATCCAGACCTGCGTGTCGGCCGCGGCCGGCCCCTGCGACATCGACCACTGACCGGAGTACCCGACGTGACCGTGATCCAGAACAAGCCCGTCAACCCGATCGCCCACCTGACCGCCGAGGACATCGAGACCATCGGCAAGGAACTCGACGCGATCCGCGACCGGGTGATCGCCGACCGGGGCGAACGGGACGCCGCGTACATCCGCCGGGTCATCTCGACGCAGCGCAAGCTGGAGCTGGGCAGCCGGGTGGTGCTGCTGTTCTCGCTCTTCCCGCCGGCCTGGATCGTGGGCACCGCCGGCCTGACCGTGGCCAAGATCCTCGAGAACATGGAGATCGGCCACAACGTCCTGCACGGCCAGTGGGACTGGATGCGGGACCCGAAGATCCACTCCACCACCTGGGAGTGGGACCACGTCTCGCCGGCCGACCAGTGGAAGCACTCGCACAACGAGCTGCACCACCGGTACACGAACGTGATCGGCAAGGACAACGACCTCGGCTACGGCATCATGCGCGTCGACGAGGACCAGCGGTGGCAACCGATGTACCTGGGCCAGCCGCTGTGGAACTTCATCAACGCCTGCTTCTTCGAGTACGGCATCGCCGCGTACGACCTGGAGTTGGGGCGCAACCTGCGCAAGGGCCGGCACAAGGACCCGGGGTTCCGGGCCCGGGCCCGCGCGGTGGGGCGGAAGATCCGCCGGCAGGTCCTCAAGGACTACGTCCTGCACCCGCTGCTGTCCGGGCCGTCGTTCCTGCACACGCTGGCCGCCACGTTCACCGCCAACCTCCTGCGCAACCTGTGGAGCCACTCGGTGATCATGTGCGGGCACTTCCCGGAGGGCGTGGAGACCTTCTCCCGGCGCTCGATCGTGGGCGAGACGCGCGGCGAGTGGTACCTGCGGCAGATGCTCGGCTCGGCCAACATCAGCGGCAGCCGGCTGATGCACATCATGACCGGCAACCTGTCGTACCAGATCGAGCACCACCTCTTCCCCGACCTGCCGAGCAACCGCTACCAGGAGATCGCCCCCGAGGTGCGGGCCCTGTTCGACCGGTACGGGCTGAAGTACACCACCGGCTCGCTGCCCCGGCAGGTCTTCTCCGCGTGGAAGAAGGTCTTCCGGCTGTCCCTGCCCAACCGGAAGACCCCGAACCCGGTCGACGACCGTCCCGCCCCGGCCCTCGCCTCCGTGGGTTCCTGACCCTCCCCGACGCCGCCGCCCGGCACGAAACACGCTGGGCGTCGGCGTCGGCGTGCGCGTACAGTCGGAGGCATGGAGATCAGGTGTTCCTTCGCCGCCGCGGCCGCGCGAGCTTCGCGCTCGTCGGTCGCCGCCGCCTGACCTCACCACCTCCCGCCGGCGACCGGAAACGGTCCGCCGGCGTACTTCTCCGTCGTCCCGGCCCGCCGGCTCCCGGCGGTGGACCCTTTCCGGCCGCCCCACCCGGAAAGGCCGTCCGCCATGACGTACGACCCGATCAGCCGCACCTTCGTCGACTTCTTCCGCCAGCGCGGCCACGAACTCGTGCCCGACGGCTCGCTGATCCCGCCGCCGGGCGACCCGGTGCTGTTCACCACCTCCGGCATGCACCCCCTGACCCCCTACCTGGAGGGCCGACCCCACCCGCTGGGCCGGCGCCTGGTCAACGTGCAGCGCTGCCTGCGCACCACCGACCTGGACGAGGTCGGCGACACCACCCACCTGACCGTGTTCCGGATGCTGGGTTCCTGGTCGCTCGGCGACTACGGCCTCCCGCAGAGCCTGCGCTGGGGCTACGAGCTGCTGCGCGACGGCTTCGGCGTCGACCACGACCGGCTGCACGTGACGGTCTTCGGCGGCGACGACCAGGTCGGCCCGGACGAGTCCTCGGTGCGCACCTGGGGTGAGCTGGGCCTGCTCGTGGAGTTGACCGGGGAGGAGAACTGGTGGTCCAACGGCCCCACCGGGCCGTGCGGACCCGACACGGAGATCTTCGTCTGGACGGGGGACGGGCCGCCCCGGGGCACCCCCGGCACCGACGGCCGGTGGATGGAGGTCTGGAACCACGTGCGGATGCGCTACCGCCGGCACCCGGACGGGAGCCTGACGCCGCTGCGGCAGCCCAACGTGGACACCGGGATGGGCCTCGAACGCCTGGAGATGGTGCTGGGGGGTCACCGCTCGGTCTTCGAGACCGAGGGGCTGGTGCCGTGGGTCCGCGGCGTCCGCGACGTGTGGGACCTGCGGGACGGGCCGCTGCGCCTGGTCGGCGACCACCTGCGGTCGAGCGTGGTGGTGGTCGGCGACGGCGTCCGGCCGTCGAACACGGGTCGCGGCTACGTGCTGCGCCGGCTGCTGCGCCGCGTGCTCACCACCCTGTGGCGGGACGAGCCCTCCCGCAGCCTGTCCGACCTGCCCACCGGGCCGGTGCGGCACACCCTCGACGGGTTCCGGCAGGGCGTCACCGTCGACGAGGTGCGCGAGGTGCTCTCCGGCGAGGAGCGGCGGTTCCGGGAACTGCTGCGGCGCGGACGCCCGGTGGTCCGGCGCCGCCGGTCCCGGGGGCCGCTGACCGACGAGGACTACCGCGACCTGCACGACACCCACGGGCTGCCGCGCGACCTGGTCGACGGCCTGCTGAGCGAGGTGGGGTGAGCCGGCCCGCCCCGGCCCCGCGGCCGCCGGGTCACCGTGGGTTTCCCGCCGGCTCCATCTAGCGAAGTCGGCATCCGCGCGTCAATAGACCTACGTGCATGAAAATGGAGGCGAACGCCGTTCCGGCCCGTCACCGTCGATGATGGTCGTGACACGTGCCGTGGTGCCAGGATGGCTCGCGTAACAACCGTTGACGCGCTGTTACCCACCCCTTCCGCCGCGACCTGGAGGCGCTGTCGTGACCCGACCCTGCGGGAAGCCGTGACCGCCGCACGTGCCGGCCAGCACCGCCCCGCCACGGTCCCCGCCCAGGTGCTGCGCGCCGCCCGGACGTACCCCGACCGGCCGGCGGTCGTCGACAGCCACGGCACGCTGCGCTACCGCGACCTGGTCACCGCCGCCACGACGCTGGCCGGGGCGCTGGCCCCGACGCTGGACGCGGGCGACGCCGAGGGGCGGGTCGTCGCGGTGTTGCGGCCGCGTACCGCCGACGCCGTCGTCGGGCAGCTCGCCGCCTGGTTCTGCGGCGCCGCGTTCCTCCCGCTGGACCCGGCGCTGCCGGCGGCCCGGGTCGCCCGGATCCTCACCGACGCCGGCTGCCGGGTCGCCGTCACCGCCGAGGAGCACGGCGACCGGCTGCCCGCCGGGGTCACCCCGGTCCGCGCGGGCCGGGCGGAACACCTGCGGCTGCCCGACGCCGACGACCTGGCGTACGTCATCTCCACCTCCGGCTCCACCGGCCGGCCCAAGCAGGTCGAGGTCGCCCACCGCAGCCTGTGGACGGTCCTCGACTGGTACGCGACAGCCTTCCGCCTCGGCCCCGGCGTGCGGACCGCCGCCTTCGCCGGGCTGGCCTTCGACGCCGCCCTGCTCGACCTCTGGGCGCCGCTGATGCGCGGCGCCACGGTGCTGCTCGCCGACGAGTCGGTGGCCCGCGACCCGGAGCGGGTGGCGGCGACGGTGCGCGAGGTCGACCACTGCTTCCTCACCACCCCGCTCGCCGAGCACCTGCTGCGCGCCGGTGCCGACACCGGCCGGCTGCGCAGCCTGGCCACGGGCGGCGACCGGCTGCGCACCTGGCCACCGGCCGACTTCGGCGCCGCCGTGCACAACCTCTACGGCCCCACCGAGGCGACCATCCTGGTCACCGCCACGTCGGACCTGCGCCGGCACACCGACCGGACCGGTCCGCCGCCGATCGGACGGCCGGGCGCCGGCGCCCGGCGGGCCCTGGCCCCGACCGGCCCCGGGGACGGCGACG
>NZ_JBFAVI010000038.1:45284-48734 GCF_040679695.1 Micromonospora sp. NPDC052213 | reverse complement strand
CGCCCCTTGTGGGGGCGGCGCCCGTCGTACGTGGTGCGTGAGCGTCAGCGGCGGTCGACGTTGGAGGCGACATCCTCCTGGTAGCTCGCGCCGCCGTCGGACTCGCTGGTCAGCGGCTTGGCGCCGCCCTCCGGCGGGCCGGCCAGCGTCTGCCCGGCGGCCAGCTCCGGGAACTTGAGGTCGAACGCCGGCCGCTCGGAGCGGATCCGCGGCATCCGGTCGAAGTTCCGCAGCGGAGGCGGCGAGCTGGTCGCCCACTCCAGCGAGTTGCCGTGGCCCCACGGGTCGTCGACCTCGACGACCGGCCCGGCCTTGTACGACTTCCAGCAGTTCCAGATGAACGGCAGCGTCGAGATACCGGTGAGGAACGCGCCGATCGTGGAGATCATGTTGAGGCTGGTGAAACCGTCCTCGGGCAGGTAGTCGGCGTACCGGCGCGGCATGCCCTCGTTGCCCAGCCAGTGCTGCACCAGGAACGTGGTGTGGAAGCCGATCATGGTCAGCCAGAAGTGCACCTTGCCCAGCCGCTCGTCGAGCATCCGGCCGAACATCTTCGGGAACCAGAAGTAGATGCCGGCGAACACGGCGAACACGATCGTGCCGAAGAGCACGTAGTGGAAGTGCGCCACCACGAAGTACGAGTCGTGCAGGTGGAAGTCGAGCGGCGGGCTGGCCAGCAGCACGCCGGTGAGACCACCGAAGAGGAACGTCACCAGGAAGCCGATCGAGAAGAGCATCGGCGTCTCGAAGCTGACCTGGCCCCGCCACATGGTGCCGATCCAGTTGAAGAACTTCATACCGGTCGGCACGGCGATCAGGTAGCTCAGGAAGCTGAAGAAGGGCAGCAGCACCTGGCCGGTGGCGAACATGTGGTGCGCCCAGACGCTCATCGACAGCGCGGCGATGGCGATGGTCGCGGCGACCAGGCCCTTGTAGCCGAAGATCGGCTTGCGGGAGAAGACCGGGATGATCTCGCTGATGATGCCGAAGAACGGCAGCGCGATGATGTACACCTCGGGGTGACCGAAGAACCAGAACAGGTGCTGGTAGAGCATCGGCCCGCCGGTCGCCGGGTCGTAGACGTGGGAGCCCATGATGCGGTCCGCGGCCAGCGCCATCAGCGCGGCGGCCAGCAGCGGGAAGACCAGGATCACCAGGAGGCTGGTGACCAGCATGTTCCAGGTGAAGATCGGCATCCGGAACATCGTCATGCCGGGAGCGCGCAGGGTCAGGATCGTGGTGATCAGGTTGACCGCGCCGAGGATCGAGCCCAGACCGGAGATGACGAGGCCGATCACCCACAGGTTGCCGCCGACGCCCGGGGAGTGCTCGACGCCGCTCAGCGGCGCGTAGGCGGTCCAGCCGAAGTCGGCGGCGCCACCCGGGGTGATGAAGCCGACCATCGTCATCGAGCCGCCGAAGAGGAACAGCCAGTAGGCGAAGCTGTTCAGGCGGGGGAACGACACGTCGGGCGCGCCGATCTGGAGCGGCACCATGTAGTTCGCGAAGGCGAACACGATCGGCGTCGCGAAGAACAGCAGCATGACGGTGCCATGCATGGTGAAGAGCTGGTTGTACTGCTCGGGCGACAGGAACTGCAGCCCGGGTCGGGCCAGCTCGGCCCGCATGATCAGGGCCATCAGGCCGCCGATCATGAAGAACACGAACGCGGTGACCATGTACATGATCCCGATCTGCTTCGCGTCCGTGGTCCGCAGCAGCCGCGCGATGGCCGACCCCTTGACCGGCGCTCGGACCGGCCAGGGCCGGGTCACGACCGGCTTGGGTGCGACGGTGGTCACGAGTGGCCTCCGGTTCTGGGTTGTCCCGCTCGGCACGCGCTGGTTATCTGCGGGCCGTCATCCGCAAGGAGGATAGTCCCCGGCAGGTGGCTGCGCCGCGTGGGGTGGTCAGGTAACCTGCGCCACCCGCTCTGGTGGGCGGCTCGCCGCGATCTACAGCGGGCCGAGCAGCAGTCGGTAGTGCTCGCCAAAGATCCGCCCGCCGCGCCCGCGCAGCAGCGGGTCGCGCAGCGCCGGCGGCACGTCCCGGGTCCGGTTGCGGTCTCGGGTCCGGTCCCGCACCCATCGCGTACGGGGACGACGACGACTCTCGTACGCGGCCAGCGCGGCCTCGACGTCGCCGGCCGTCCGGAGCGACTCGGCGAGCACGACGGCGTCCTCCAGCGCCATCGCCGCGCCCTGGGACAGCGTCGGGGCGGTGGCGTGCGCGGCGTCGCCGACGAGCAGCACCCGCCCCCGGGACCAGCGCCCCAGCTCCACCTCCTCGGTGACCCCGACGTGCACCCGGTCCAGCACCTCCAGGACCTCCGGCACCGGCCCGCCGTAGTCGCCGAACAGCTCGCGCAGCCGGGCCACCGGGTCGGCCGGCGCGACCGTGCCGGCCTCGTCGGCGTAGCAGTGCAGCCGCCCGGCGCCGAGCGGCACGGCCAGGAAGCCGGCGCGCTGACCGAGCAGGGCGGTCCACTCCGCGATCCGGGGGCCGCCGCGCACCACGCTGCGGTAGACGACCTGGCCGGCGGGCTGGGGCGGGCCGCCGAGCGCGGCGAGGGCACGGACGGTGGAGCGCAGCCCGTCGGCGCCGATCACCAGGTCGTACTCGGTGGCGGTGCCGTCGACGAAGGTGACGCCGACCGACCGGGGCAGCAGGTCGAGGGTGCGCACCTCGGCGCCGTGCCGGACGGCGCCGCCGGCCCCGGTGAGCAGCACCCGGTGCAGTTCCGACCGGGGCAGGGCCCGGCACTCGCCGACGCCGGCCCAGAGCGCGTCCAGGTCCACCTCGCACAGCGGCGCCCCGGCCGCGTCGAGGAACCGCTGGCGGTGGATGACCTGCCCGAGCGGGCGGACCGGCCCGTCGAGGTCCAGCCTGCGCAGCGCCCGGGCGGCGTTGCCGGGCAGGTAGAGCCCGGTCTCGGCGTTCTCGCCCGGGGGCAGCTTCTCGGTGACGTCGGGCCGGAGGCCCACCATCCGCAGCGCCCGGGCCACGGACAGGCCGGCGATGCCCGCGCCGACGACGAGGATGCGCAGGGGGAAGCCACCCATGGTGGTGTACGCCTCCGGAGGGGTGCGGAACGCGTTGGAGGCAAGACACTACTCGGCGCAATCAGCACACACCAGAGCCAATCGTTCCACTCCGAAACATTCCTCGGTGGGCCGATCCCGTTGCACGGCGGACCGCCTGCCCATCGCGGGGCTCGGGCGTGGCAAACCTCACCTACCTCTCCAATGCCCCACGACCGTTGCGCATGGTGCCCCAGATCACCGGTTCCCGGCTCCGGCCGCGTACCGGCGAACCCAGTCGACGAACGACGACTGGGGGTCGTCCAAGCGGCTCAGCACGTCGTCCAGCTCTGCAGCCTCCCGAGGATTCTGCGAGGCGGCGGGAGCCACCCCGGACGCGCGACGTCCGCCAGGCCACCCCTGGGGCCTG
>NZ_JBFAVI010000038.1:29629-45274 GCF_040679695.1 Micromonospora sp. NPDC052213 | reverse complement strand
GTTTTGGGCGGGGCGGGGCGCCCCCCCGCGCACGCGCGCCTACCGCCCGCCCACCGCGGGGGCGGGGCGGACGTCGTTACACCGGTGGTCAGACCCGGGTGAGCCGGACGGCGTCGGCGATGACCAGACCGCTGGCGGAGCTCCACCGGCTGACGGCGACCCGGTTGGCGTCGCCGGCCGGCAGGGTGAAGGTGCCGAGCGTGCGCCACTGCCCGCCGGTGGCCCGCTGGTCGACGATGACCGTGCGGTTGCCGGTGGTGGTGGAGATGATGTACGGCGCGGCGGCGTTGTAGCCCGCGTTGGCCGGCCACCAGGCGTCGACCCGGTAGTTCGCGGTCGCCGGGACGTTGAACTTGTACCAGGCGGCGTCGCTGGCGGCGACGGGGTCCGCGAAGCGGTAGTCGACGCCGTAGCGCTGCGTCGAGTACGTCGAGGTGCCCCAGCTGGAGCTGGCGGTGAACCGGCCGGCGGTGGAGTTGTCCACCACGGAACTCCAGGTGGTGCCGCCCGCCATCTTCGCGGCGACGTCGGAGCGCATCTTGTTCAGGTCGATGAACGACGGGTCGATCTTGCCGGTGGTGCTCGTCTCCCGGTGCCCGCGCGCGTAGCTGGAGTCCCGGCCCAGCCGCTTGAGCACGGCCGCGGTGGCGGCGATCGACGCGTTGTACTGCGCCGCCGTCATCTGCTGGCTGACCCCGTTGTAGTCGATCTCCCAGCCGATCATCAGGGTGTTGCCGTCCCCGGCCGGGATCGGCCCGCTGCCGCCGCTGACGCCCGCGTGGTTGCAGCGGCCGGCGGAGATGACGTGGAAGACGCCGTGGTAGTCGACCAGGGCCTGGCAGAGCGGGCCGGGCAGGTCGGACCGGCCGTTGATGCAGACGTTGAGCGCCGGGTGCGGGTTGGTGGCGCTGGAGGTCGCGGCGGTGTGGTGCCAGAGCACGCCGATCGGGTTGAAGTCACCCGGGCGCATCCGGTTGAGCCAGTCGCCCTCGACGACGACCTGGACGCCCGCCCCCCGCAGGACGTCCACCAGCCAGGGAATGGTGGCCATCAGGACTCCCCGAACAGGTCGGCGAGGCACTCGGCCTTCGGCGCGGCGATCGGCGCGGCGCTGGCCGCGGCGGGCTTGGCGGCGACGACCACCGCGGTGGCCGCCAGGGCCGACATGCCCAGGAGCCTGCGACGGCGCAGGCGGGCGGGTCGTGGCGCGTTCATGGGGGCTCCTTCAGCGAGGGCGGAGGGGTTCCGACTGACCGATGAACTGGTGACGCGCACGCTATATCGTCACGAGCATCTATGTCGATACCCTTCATCGCCCCTATTCGGGCTGAAGGAATTTGGCAACGCCGAACGCTGTCCGGGCCCCGCCGGCCCCGCGACCAAGGGTCGCCGAGGGGGCTGTCAGGGGTTGCCGAGGGCGTCGATGTCGCGCATCTCCTCGGCGGTGAGCGAGAAGTGGAAGATGTCGGCGTTGGCGCGGATCCGGTCCGGGGTCACCGACTTGGGGATGACCACGATCTCGTGGTCGACGTGCCAGCGGAGCACCACCTGGGCCGGGGAGACGTCGTGCGCGGCGGCGATCCGGGTCAGCACCGGATCGGCGAGGTCACTGGTCTTGAACGGGCTGTAACCCTCCAGCACCACGCCCCGGTCCCGGTGCTCCCGGTGCCGCTGCCGGTCGTACAGCGACGGGCTCCACCGGATCTGGTTGACCGCCGGGTTCTCCTCCGTCGCCTGGATCAGCTCGTCGATCTCGGCGGTGCTGTAGTTGCTCACCCCCACCGCCCGCGCGAGCCCCTCGTCCCGGGCGGCGAGCATCTCCCGCCACACCGGGATGCTGTCGCCCGGGTTCGACGGCGGCCAGTGCACCAGCCACAGGTCGACGCAGTCGGTGCCGAGCGCGGTCAGGCTCGCCTCGAGGGTCTCCCGCTCCCGGCCGACCCGGTCCGGCGGCAGCTTCGTGGTGACGAAGACGTCCTCACGGCGCAGCCCGCTCTCCTGTACCGCCCGGCCGACCTCCTCCTCGTTGCCGTACATGGTGGCGGTGTCGACGTGCCGGTAGCCGGCGTCCAGCGCGGCGAGCACGGCGTCGTACCCGGCCTGGCCGGTGGCCTGCCACGTGCCGAAGCCGAGCAGAGGCATCCGCACCTCGCCCGGGAGCGGAACCGTCGGCTGCTCCTGGTGGTCCATGCCGACGGGTCTACCCGTGCTGGTCCCCGACATGCTCCGCCGATCCGGACAACCGGGCGCCCAGCGGGCCGGCGCGGTTTGCCGGAGAATGCGGGGGTGGCTGACCGGCTGGAGGAGTACCGGCGCAAACGGGACGCGGCGCGCACCCCGGAGCCGGTGCCGAAGCGGCCCCCACGGCGGAAGAAGCCGGCCGAGGGGACGGCCCGGTTCGTCATCCAGCAGCACCACGCCCGCAGCCTGCACTGGGACCTGCGGCTGGAGCACGAGGGCGTACTGGCCTCCTGGGCGGTGCCGCGCGGGCTGCCCCGCGACACCGGCCGCAACCACCTCGCCGTGCACACCGAGGACCACCCGATGGAATACCTGGACTTCCACGGCGAGATCCCGGCGGGCGAGTACGGCGGCGGCCGGATGACCATCCACGACCGGGGCACGTACCGCTGCGAGAAGTGGCGCGACGACGAGGTCATCGTCGTGCTGGACGGGGAACGCACCGCCGGGCGGTACGTGCTCTTCGCCACCGGCGGCAAGGGTGGCCGGGACTGGATGGTCCGGCGCACCGACCCGCCGCCGGAGGGCTGGACGAGCATGCCGGAGCTGGTCCGCCCCATGCGTCCCACGCCGGCGGCGAAGCTGCCGAGGGACCAGGCGGAGTGGGGCTACGAGCTGCGCTGGGACGGGGTGCGCGCGGTCGCGTACGTCTCCGGGGGACGCCTGCGGCTGCTCTCCGAGGACGACGAGGACATCTCCGGTACGTACCCCTGGCTGCGCGAGATGGCCGAGGAGCTGGCCCCGGCGGAGGCCGTGCTGGACGGCGTCCTGGTCCGCATCGACACCGCCGGGAGGGTGCGCCCCGCCCGCGGCGGACGCCGGACCCCGGACGCGCAGTACCTGATCTTCGACCTGCTCTGGCTGGAGGGCGTGACCAGCACCGACCTGCCGTACGCGCAGCGCCGGGAGCTGCTCGACGGTCTGGCGCTCACCGGCCCGCACTGGCAAACTCCGCCCTGGTTCCCCGGTGCCGGCCCCGAGGCGCTGCGGACCGGGCGGGAGCAGGGGCTGCCCGGGGTGGTGGCGAAGCGGCTGGACTCGGCCTACGAGCCCGGCCGCCGCAGCCGGCGCTGGCTGAGCATCGACGCGGGCTGAGGAACGGGCGGCCGGAAGCCGGGACACGAGCGGGACCACGATCCGCGACACGAGTCGAGACGGCGAGGAGCAGCGTGTACCTGACCCACCTGGAGTGCCCGCGCTGCGGGCGGGAGCACGACGCCGGCAAGCTGGTCAACCTCTGCGACTGCGGCTCGCCGCTGCTGGCCCGCTACGACCTGGCCGCGGTGGCGAAGGTGCTCACCCCCGAGCGGTTCCCGCTGCGCCCGGCCGACCTCTGGCGCTACCGGGAGCTGCTGCCGGTGGCCGACCCGCGGCACACGACCACGCTGGGCGAGGGCTGGACGCCGCTGCTGCGTACCCCGGCCTACGGCGCGGAGATCGGCATCCCGGACCTGCTGGTCAAGGACGAGGGGCTGACGCCGACCGGTTCGTTCAAGGCGCGCGGCGCGGCGGTGGGCGTCAGCCGGGCCCGGGAGCTGGGCGTGGAGCGGATCGCGATGCCGACCAACGGCAACGCGGGCGCGGCCTGGGCGACGTACGCCGCGCGGGCCGGGCTGGGCGCGACCATCGTCATGCCGCTGGACGCGCCGGCCGTCTGCCGGCGGGAGTGCGTGGCCGCCGGGGCCGACCTGCGCCTGGTCGACGGGCTGATCGGTGACGCCGGCCGGCACGTCGCGCGGCTGGTCGCCGACTCCGGGGGCGCGGTCTTCGACGCCGGCACGCTGCGCGAGCCGTACCGGCTCGAGGGCAAGAAGACGATGGGGTACGAGATCGTCGAACAGCTCGGCTGGCAGGTGCCGGACGTGATCGTCTATCCCACCGGGGGCGGGGTCGGCCTGATCGGCATCCACAAGGCGCTGCACGAGCTGCGCGAGCTGGGCTGGATCGAGGACAGGCTGCCCCGCCTCGTCGCGGTGCAGTCGACCGGCTGCGCCCCGATCGTCCGGGCCTTCGCCGCCGGGGAGGAGCGGGCGCGGCCCTGGGCCGACGCGCACACCGTGGCGTTCGGCATCACCGTGCCCGCCCCGCTCGGCGACGAGCTGATCCTCGACGCGCTGCGGGCCAGCGCCGGCACCGCGATCGCGGTCGACGACGCCGAGATCATGGCCGACCTGCGGGACTTCGCGGCGCGGGAGGGGCTGCTGCTCTGCCCGGAGGGGGCCGCCTGCCTGACCGCCGCCCGGCACCTGCGCGCCGGCGGCTGGATCCGGGCCGGCGAGCGGGTGGTGGTGCTCAACACCGGGTCCGGGCTGAAGTACCCGGAGAGCGTGGACGTCGCCGACGTGCCGGTGCTGCCGGCCTGACGGGTCGCGCCTTCCTCACCGGCGTCAGTCCGTGGTGGGCTCGGTGAGGCGCCAGGCGGCGCTGACCAGGCCGATGTGCGACAGCGCCTGCGGGGTGTTGCCGAGCTGCGCGCCCGTACGCGGGTCGATCTGCTCGCTGAACAGGCCGACGTCGTTGGCGTGCCCGAGCACCCGCTCGAAGAGCGCCTCGGCGCGCCCCCGCTCGCCGGCCATCACCAGGCACTCCACCAGCCAGAACGAGCAGAGCAGGAAGCCGGCCGGGTCGGTGCCCCAGCGCCGGAGCAGACCGTCGCCGGCGTCCAGCTCTCGCTCGACCGCCTCGATGGTGGCGCGCATCCGCGGGTCGGTCGCCGGCAGGAAGCGCACCAACGGCAGCAGCAGCGCGGAGGCGTCCAGCTCGGGCGAGCCGAACGCCCCCGTGTACGCGCCGACCCGCTCGTCCCAGCCCTCGCGCAGCACGGCGGCCCGGATCTCGTCGCGGATGCCCGCCCAGCGCCGCGGGTCGGCCCGGTCGCCGAGCCGGGGCGCGAGCCGCACCGCCCGGTCGATCGCCACCCAGCACAGCACCTTCGACGACAGGTAGTGCCGGTCGGCGTCCCGGGTCTCCCAGATCCCCCGGTCGGGCAGGTGCCAGGTGGCCGCCACCTGCTCGGTCAGGCCGAGCACCATCTCGCGCAGTTCCTCGTCGAACGTCTCGCCCAGGTGGTCCCGCAACCGCCAGACCGCCGAGATCACCTCGCCCGGCACGTCGAGCTGGCGCTGCCGCCAGGCGTCGTTGCCGACCCGGACCGGCAGGCTGTCGGCGTAGCCGCGCAGGTGGTGGCACTCGTACTCGGAGATGTCCCGCTCCCCCTCCAGCCCGAAGAGCACCGGCACGGGAGCGGGGCCGATCCGGCCGATCGACCGGGCCGCCCAGGCGAAGAGGCGGGACGCCTCCGACGGGCACGCGGCCACCCAGAGGGCACGCATGGTCATCGCGAAGTCGCGCAGCCACGAGTAGCGGTAGTCGTAGTTGCGGTCGCCGCCGGTCCGTTCCGGCAGCGACGTGGTCAGGGCCGCGGCGACCGCGCCGCTGCGGGCGTACGTGAGGCCGGTGAGCACGGTCGCGCTGTGCCGGACCTGGCCCGGGTAGCGGCCGTCGTAGTGGTGCGCCTCGCGGTACGCCTGCCACGCCCGCGCCGTCTCGGCGAGCGCGGTCACCGGGTCCAGCCGGACCGGCGCCGCCCCGTACGCCCGCCCGTACGCCACGTCGAAGCCGACCACCTGCCCGGCGGCGACCTCGAAGTCCTGCCGGACGCGGTCCCGCTCGACGGTCAGCGGCAGCCCGCCGGCGCGCAGGCTCAGCACCACCGGGCCGGCCGCGGCGAGCACCGCGCCGTCGGGCCGCTCGTGCAGGTAGGGGGTGAGCAGGCCGTACTCCGGGCGGGGGCGGAAGTCCAGCGACATCCGCACCCGCCCGGTCAGACCCTCGACCACCCGCAGCAGCACCGCCGGCGAGTTCATCCCCAGCTCGTGGCCCCGGGCGCCGAGTTCGGCGGCGAGCGCGTCGGTGACCGCCACGCTGCCCTCCGGGCTGTGGTGCACGGTGCGCAGCACCAGCGTGTCGGCGAGGTACGCCCGCTCCGTGCGGTGCCCGGGCAGCCCGGCCGCGACGGGCGCCAGCCGCCAGTGGCCGGCCGCCGGGTCGAGCAGCCGGCCGAAGACCGACGGGGCGTCGAACCGGTCGGGGCACCACCAGTCGATCGATCCGTCCCGGCCGACCAGTGCGCCCGAGCGGCAGTCGGAGAGGAATCCGTAGTCGGAGATCGCCGGCTGGTCCACCCGCTGCGGGTACCCCGTTCGGCCCGCCTCAGACAGCCCCGCCGGGGCACGGGGTCAGGAGGTGGGCGGCTCGTCCTCGCCGGCCTCCTCCGCCGCGTCGGCCTCCTCCTTCGTCCGGTGCACCGCCTGGTCGGCGTGCTCGGGCGGACCGTAGACGGTGTAGAGCACCAGCGGGTTCGGGCCGGTGTTGACGAAGTTGTGCTTCGTACCGGCCGGCACCACCACCAGGTCGCCCTGGACGACCTCGCGCTTCTCCCCCGCCACCCGGGCCTCGCCGGTGCCGCTGACGAAGGTGAGAATCTGGTCGACGTCCTCGTGGACCTCCTCGCCGATCTCACCACCCGGCGGGATCGTCATGATCACCAGCTGGGTGTGCTCACCGGTCCACAGCACCCGCCGGAAATCCGGGCTCTTCTCGGCGACGGTCGCGATCGTGTAATGCTCCATGCCGACGCACATACCCGCTCGGGCGCGACGCCACGCCGAGACGTGCAGATGATGGAATTCCCCACTGATCCCAGGTTTGGTGCCCCCGTGGGCGGGGATCGAGACAGGGACGGGCGCACGGCGCCGGTCGAGCCAGGTCCCCGCTGACGTACTGCCGTACGGCTGCGGTGGTGGGAGACGGCCAGAGCGCGGCGACGTTCCGATCCCGAGGGGTCTGAGCGGCGCCGCGCGCTCGTGTCCCGCGCCAGGGCGGCGGAGCGCCCGTCGTCGCGCGCTCCTCGACGGCCCTGGCGCGCTCAGTCGTCGTCCGCGGCCGCCACGGGCTCCCGGCCGACGCAGCGCACCTTCAGCTCGAACTCGCCGGCCGGGCCGGCGAACGCGACCTCCACGTCGTCGTCCGGCCCCCGGTCGACGTCAGAGACGCGGTAACCCTGCGCCGGTGCCCAGGAGACCAGCCGCACCCCGTCCGGCCCGCACTCGGCCACGGCCGTGCCGCCCGCCGTGACGAAGGCCCGGCGCTCGCCGTGCGGAGCGGAGCCGGTCGGTGCCGGCGACGACGGCCCCGCGCCGGTGGCGGTCGACTCGGGCGAGGCCAGGGCGCGCTCGACCTCCTCCTGGCTCAGCACGACGCCGCCCGGGGTGCCGGCGATGCTCTCCCCCACCCACCGGATCGCCGCCACCCCGATCAGGGTGGCGACGGCGGCGGTGGCCAGCCAACCGGCGACGGCGAGGAACGAACGGCGGCGCATCCACCGAGTGTCCCCGATCCCGGGTTGGGCCGAGCCCTGGCCGAGGCTAAGGGACGGTTAAGGACCCGGGCCGGCGCGTCCGACGACGGCTACCCTGCCCCCTGTGGCCCGCCTGCTGCTCATCGAGGACGACCTGACGATCCGTACGCCGCTGCTGCGGGCGCTGCGCGAACGGGGGCACGCGGTGGCCGCCGCCTCGACGGCGATGGCCGGCCTGCGCGACGCGCTGGACGACCGGCCCGACCTCGTCGTGCTGGACCTGGGCCTGCCCGACCTGGACGGCCGGGAGCTGCTGCGGATGCTGCGCGCCGTCAGCGTCGTGCCGGTGATCGTGGCCACCGCCCGCGACGACGAGACCGAGATCGTCCGGGTGCTCGACGCCGGGGCCGACGACTACGTGGTGAAGCCGTTCACGGCGGCGCAGCTCGACGCGCGGATCCGGGCGGTGCTCCGGCGCGGGACGGGGTCCGTCCCCGAGGACCCGGCGCTGGTCGTCGGCGGGCTGCGGGTGGACCCGAGGTCGCGGCAGGTCACCCTGGACGGCGAGCCCGTCGAGCTGACGCCGCGCGAGTTCGACCTGCTGCACCACCTCGCCGGCCGGCCGGGCCAGGTGGTCACGAAACGGGAGCTGCTCGCCGAGGTGTGGCAGATCCCGTACGGCGGCGCCGACAAGACCGTGGACGTGCACCTGTCCTGGCTGCGCCGCAAGCTCGGGGAGAGCGCCCAGGCGCCCCGCTACCTGCACACGGTGCGGGGCGTCGGGGTGCGGCTCGAAGCCCCCGGGAGCGCCGGATGAGGGCGCGGCTGGCCCTGCTGGTCGCCGCGGTCAGCGTGCTCACCCTGGTCGCCTTCCTGGTGCCGCTGGCGCTGCTGGTGCGGACCGTCGCCGAGGACCGGGCCACGGTGCGGGCCACGGCCGACGCGCAGAGCCTCGTCACCGTCGTCGGCACCGCCGACACCGCGACGATCCGGTTGACGGTGGAGCAACTGGCCGCCGAGTCCGACCGTCCGGTCAGCGTCTTCCTGCCCGACGGCACCGTGCTCGGCACCCCGGCCCCGCGGACGCCCGCGGTGGCGCTGGCGGCGCGGGGGCGGAGCCTCACCGCGGAGTCGGGGCGGGGGCGCGAGGTGGTGATCGCGGTGCAGGGCCGCCCCGACGGCACCGGGGTGATCCGCACGGTGGTCCCGCCCGAGGAGCTGACCGCCGGGGTGACCCGCTCTTGGCTGGTCCTGGCCCTGCTCGGCGTGTTGCTGGTGCTGATCGGGCTGGCCGTCGCCGACCGGCTGGCCCGCACCCTGGTCCGGCCGATCGGTGAGCTCTCCGCGGTGTCGCACCGGCTGGCGAACGCCGAACTGGACGCGCGCGTCACGCCCGCCGGGCCGCCGGAGCTGCGTGAGGTGGCCGGCGCCCTCAACCACCTCGCCGGTCGGATCCAGGTGCTGCTGGCGCAGGAGCGGGAGGAGGTCGCCGACCTGTCACACCGCCTGCGCACCCCGCTGACCGCGCTGCGGCTGGAGGCCGAGTCGCTGCGCGACCCGGAGGACGCGGCCCGGGTGACCGCGGCGGTGGACGGGCTGGAGCGGGCGGTCACCGGCCTGATCCGGCAGGCCCGCTGGCGGGCGCCGACGGCCGGGGCGGCCAGCGCGGACGCGGCCACGGTGGTGGCCGAACGGGTCGCGTTCTGGTCCGTGCTGGCCGAGGACACGGGGCGCGCGGTCACGCTGGACCTGGTGCCGGGACCGCTGCCGGTGGGCGTGCCCGCCGACGAGTTGGCGGCGGCCGTGGACGCCCTGCTCGGCAACGTCTTCGCGCACACCCCGGACGGCACGGCGTTCGCCGTCCGGCTGACGGCCGGGGCGGGCCGGGCCGTGCTGACCGTGGCGGACGAGGGGCCGGGCATCGCGCCCGACACCGTCGACCGGGGCGCCAGCACCGCCGGTTCCACGGGACTCGGCCTGGACATCGCCCGGCGCGCCGCCGAGGCCGCCGGCGGCCGCCTCACCCTGCACACCGCGCCCTCCGGCGGCGCCGAGGTACGCCTCGAACTCGGCCCGCCGACGCCCTGACCGGGCAGCTCGCGCCGCGTCGGGCGGGGCGGTCGGGGTCCCGGCGACCGGGGACGGCGACCTTAACCCGGGCTTAGCGTTCGGGCAGCGTGCCGCTATCCGGCGGGGCGCGATCCTCGTGGTCAGGAACCGAGGAAAGGCGAACCGAGATGAAGCGCAACCCCCTGATCCTGGCGTCGGTCGGCGGCATGGCCGTGCTCGCCGTAGCCGGCGCGGCCCTCGGCGTCGCGGCCGCCGACAGCGGTCCCGCCCAGGCGACCACCCTGACCGCCGCCACGACCGCCCCGACCACTGCCGCGACCCCGGACGACAGCACGACCAGCGCCCCGGCGACCGGCGGCACCTCGGCGGCCCCCGGCACGCCGTCGGGCAGCGGAGCCCCGGCGACCGGCGGGGACGCCGTCAGCGAGCAGCGGGCCCGCGAGATCGCGCTCGCCCGGGCGGGCGGCGGCCAGGTCGTCGAGATCGAGGCCGAGCAGGAGCACGGCCGGCCGGTGTGGAGCGTGGAGATCGTCGCCGGGCAGACCGAGCACGAGATCGACGTCGACCGGGAGAACGGCAGCGTGGTCAAGGCCGAGCAGGAGCCCGTCGACGACGATGACGACGACGATGATGACGATGACGACGACTCCGACGACGACTGATCCCCGTGCCGCCGCCTCCCGCGTCAGGGAGGCGGCGGCGTCGTCGGCCGGCCGGGTCGCGTCCGGACCTGCCGCCAACGGCGGACGGCGGCATCGGGCGTTCCGCGGACGGCGTCGGGCGTGCCGCGTACGGCGTCGGGCGTGCCGCGGACGGCGTGAGACGTCGGGCGTCCGGTGGCGGGCGTCGGCGGACGGCGTTGCGGGGCGTACAAGGGCGGGCCGATCGACCCTGTGACCGACACCGATGTCTGGCTACATTGGGGTATGGTGCCCGCCCACGGAGGCCGGGCGGCGGAACCGGTCTACCGCCCCATCCTCGCCAGTCGGCGGGGCGAGCTGGAGGCGCTCGGTCATCTCGACGACGTCGTCACTCCCCTGCTCGCCCCGATTCTCCAGGTGTCCATCCCGGACTCGTACACACTGGACGTCCTCGGCCGGCTGCCCACCGGGCTGCTCCCGGCCGTCGACGTCACCGGTCTGCCCGACGCTCCGGAGACCGAGCTGGCCCGCTGGGGCGTACCGCTGGTGCCGGTGATCGGGCTCGCGGACAGCGACCGGCGCCTGGTGGCGCACGGCGCGGCGGCGCGGGGCCACGCCCACCGGGCGGTGGTCCGGCTGCGGGTCGGCCAGGACCGGGCCGGCCCGGACGCGACCACGGCGGCGGTGGAGCGCGTCTGGCGCCTCACGCGCCTCGTCCCCGAGCAGTGCGACCTGCTCCTCGACGCCGGGGACGTGTGCTGCGCGGCCGACGTGCGGCTCGCCGAGCCGCGGCTGCGCCGGCTGCTGGAGTGGGCCCGCCGGCACGCCTGGCGGTCGGTGAGCCTGGCGGCCGGCGGGATGCCGCCCGCAATATCCCGCCTCCCCACCGACGAGCCGGTACGCCTCGACCGCTGGGACTGGCGGCTCTGGCAGCGGCTGGCGGACCTCGGCGTCGGGTACGGCGACTACGGCGTCGGCTCGGCGGTGCCCGGCGCCGATCAGCCCGGCGACCGGCTGCCCACCGTGCGCTACACCACCGACGACGCCTGGTGGGTGTACCGCTGGTCGCGCCGGGGTGGGCGGGGCGACGACCGGTTCGCGGACCTGTGCCGCGCGCTGGTCTCGGCGCCGCACTGGCCCGCCGCCGGGGCCGACTTCTCCTGGGGCGACCACGAGATCGTCCGGCGCGCCCGGCGGAGCGCCGGTGCGGGCTCGGCCAGCAACTGGGCGGCGTGGAGCACGTCCCACCACCTGGCGCACGTGCTGGCGACGCTGACGCGCCCCGGGCGGGAGGCCCGGCCGGGGCCGTGGCGCTCCGGTCAGCCGGCCGCCGAGCGGGGCCGGCCCGCCCGGCCGCACCGGGGCGGGGAGACCCGCCGGGCCGGCTGACCCGCTACCTCAGCGCCGGCGACCCCGCACGGGCACGTCACTGCTTCTCGGTGAACCCGAACTGCACGATGCCCTCGTCGTCGACGGTCGCGTCCACCGAGGCGTCGCCGAGCAGCTCGGCGGCGTCGGAGTCCAGGAAGATCCGGGCGCCCTGGTTGTCGACCACGTGGTCGCCCTTGACCGGTTCGGCGACCAGCTCGACGGTGAGCGAGCCCGCCTGGGTGTCGGCGGCGATCCGCACCCCGCCGTCCTCGGCGACGTCCTGCTGGTTGGCGAGGTCTCGGATCACCATCACGGCGTTGTCGGTCATGGTGAGCATGGCGGAACTCCTCGTGGATTCTCGGATACGCGGTGCGGACCGGGATTCGGCCCGCGCACGAGCGCACGTGGGAGGCGATGGAAGGGCGACACGTACATCGCCGTCGCAGGTCGGGGCAGGTCAGGGCCCCTCCACGGCCTACGTTGCCCCCTGCCGGGGCATCCGTCAAATAGAGCGTGGTCAGTGCCCGGCGCCGGCCGGGGCGAGCAGTGCCCGGATCTCGCGTACCGCCGCGCGGCCGGCCCGGTTGGCGCCGACGGTGCTCGCCGACGGTCCGTACCCGATCAGGTGGATCCGCTCGTCGGCGACCACCCGGGTGCCGTCCATCGTGATACCGCCGCCCGGCGCGCGCAGCCGCAGCGGCGCGAGGTGGTCCAGCGCGGCCCGGAAGCCGGTGCACCAGAGGATCACGTCCGCGGGCACGAACCTGCCGTCGTCCCAGGCCACGCCGTCGGGCGTGATCCGGTCGAAGACGGGTAACCGGTCCAGCACGCCGCGCTCGCGCAGCCGGCGCAGCTCGGGCGTGAGCGGCAGTCCGGTCACCCCGACCACGCTGGCCGGCGGGCGGCCGGCGCGGACCGCCGCGTCGACCAGGGCCACCGCCGCCCGCCCCCGTTCGGGGGTGAACTCCTCGTCGCGGAAGTCGGGCGGGCGCCGGGTCACCCAGGTGGTGCCGGCCGCGACGGCGGAGACCTCGGCGAGCAGTTGGACGGCGGACGTCCCGCCGCCGACCACCACGACCCGCCGGCCGGCGAACTCCGCGGGACCCCGGTAGTCGGCCGTGTGTAGCTGGCGGCCCCGGAAGCCCGACCGGCCCGGGTAGTGCGGCCAGAACGGCCGGGTCCAGGTGCCGGTGGCGTTGACCAGGGCCCGGGTGGACCAGGCAGCCCCGTCGGTCAGCACGTCCAGCCGGCCGTCGGGCCGGTCGCGCACCTCGCGGACCCGCACCGGACGCCGTACCGGCAGGTCGAACTCGCGCTCGTACGCGGCGAAGTAGGCGCTCACCACCTCGGCCGCCGGTCGGTCGGGATCCGCCGCCGGGAACGGCAGGCCGGGCAGGTCGTGGAAGCCGTGCACCCGGTCGAGCCGCAGCGTCGGCCAGCGGTGCCGCCACGCCCCGCCGGGCCCGTCGTCCCCGTCGAGGATCACGAAGCCGTCACCGGGGGCGAAACCGGCGCGGCGCAGGTGGTAGCCGGCGGAAAGGCCGGCCTGGCCGGCCCCGATCACCAGCACGTCGACGGAGCGCTCGTCCATGCCGGGTACAACAACGCACGCCCGCTCCGACTGCCCGCCGGGTGGCGTCTCGCCGCTCACACGGCGCGCCGCGCCGCCGGCGTCGCGGCGTTCCGGTTCGGTAGGAACCGGCCCGCCTCGCCCGGAGTCTGATCGGCGTACGGGCCGGGCTCGGGCGGGAGGCGGAATGGGTGGACGTTTGGGATGGCGGGCGCTGCTGCCGGCGGCGGCGCTGGGCGTGCTGCTGAGCGGGTGCACGGGCGTCGGGGTGGCCGAGGCGCCGACCGAGGGCACGGCGTCGTACGAGGCGTGGGGGCTCAACGAGGCGTCGAGTGACCTGAGCGGCGGGGACCGGACGGTGGTGCTCAACGGCGACCTGGAGCACGACAGCAAGGCGTTCTTCAGCGTCGACGGGCGGTGGCGGGCCGACGGGTTCGTGCTGGACGACACCTCGGCCGAGAAGGTGCGCGCCCTGGCCGGTCGGCTCCCCGACCGGACCGGCGACCCCGAGTGCCGGCGGCTGGTGCTGGTGGCGGAGGGGCTGGTCGACCGGGCGGTCGCCGTCCTCACCCCGGAGGCGTCCGGCGGGCCGGTCACCGCCGCGCCACTCGACGGCTGAACGGAAAATTTCTTTCGGTTGGCGGTCTTCTCTGGCGAATACCTCCATGGCAGCATCAGCGCATGCATCGTCGTCTCTTCCCCCGGACGCTCGCGCTGGCGGCGCTGGTGGCCGCCGCCGCCACGGCCGGCGCCCCGACCGCCACCGCCGAGTCGCCGACCCCCGCGGCGACCCGCCTGAACGCCACCATCGACGCGATCCTCGCCGACTCCCGGCTGGCCGGGGCGCAGGCATCGGTGGTCGTTAAGGACGCGGCCACCGGCGAGACCGTCTACCACCGCAACGGCGACCGCCGTCTGGTGCCCGCCTCCAACACGAAGCTGCTGACCTCGGCCGCGGCGCTCGAACTGCTCGGGCCCGGGCACCGCTTCGCCACCGAGGTGCACACCACCGGCACCCGGCGCGCGGGCCTGGTCTCCGGCGACCTCTACCTGCGCGGCGGCGGCGACCCGACCATGCTCGCCGCCGACTACGACGCGCTGGCCGCGCAGGTCGCCGCCAAGGGCGTCCGGGTCGTCACCGGCAACCTGGTCGCCGACGACACCCGCTACGACAGCACCCGCCTCGGCCCCGACTGGACCTGGGACGACGAGCCCTACTACTACGCGGCGCAGGTCTCCGCCCTGACCGTGGCTCCCGACACCGACTACGACGCGGGCACCGTCATCGTGCGGGCCGCACCCGGCGCGAGCGCCGGCGCCCGCCCCGTCGTCACCACGACCCCGGCCACCGGGTACCTGAAGATCGACAACCGGGCCCAGACGGTCGCCGACGGGGAGACGTCGATCTCCTTCGAACGGGCGCACGGCGGCAACACGGTCGTGGTCACCGGGCAGATCGCGCTCGGCGACGCGCCGGAGAGCGACTGGGTGACCGTCTGGGAGCCGACCGGCTACGCCGCCGACGTCTTCCGCTCCGCGCTGCGCAAGCACGGCGTACGGGTGCTCGGCCGCACCGTGCTGGGCCAGGCCACCCCCGAGGACGCGGCCGAGGTGGGGCGGCACGAGTCGATGCCGCTGGCCCAGTTGATGGTGCCGTTCCTCAAGCTGTCCAACAACGGGCACGCCGAGGTGCTGACCAAGGAGATCGGCCGGGTGCTCTCCGGCACCGGCACCTGGACGGCCGGGCTGACGGCGATCAGCGAGTACGTCGCCGACGCGGGGATGGACACCGGCACACTGCGCCAGCGGGACGGCTCGGGGCTCTCCCGGCGCAACCTGATCCCCGCCGACGAGTTCGTGGACCTGCTCACCGCCGTCCGGGCCGAGCCCTGGTTCGACACGTGGTACGCCGCCCTGCCGGTCGCCGGCGACGCGGACCGCTTCGTCGGCGGAACGCTGCGCAGCCGGATGCGCGGCACCCCGGCGGCGGGCAACGTGCACGCCAAGACCGGCAGCCTGACGGGCGTCTCCGGCCTCTCCGGCTACGTCACCGACGCCGACGGGCGGGTGCTCGCGTTCTCGATCCTGCTCAACAACTACCTGGCCTCGTCCGTGAAGGGGCTGGAGGACCAGATCGCGATCGCGCTCGCCTCGTACACCGAGAAGGGCGCCGCCGCGGCGCGGGTCGCGCCCCCGACGGCGCCCGACGCCCCCCGGGTCCCCGAGGGTCGGGAGTGCTCCTGGGTGAAGCCCGTCGCCTGCTGACCGGTCGGCGGGGCCCGGGCCGGGGCCCCGCCGGCGGGGCGGGGGGGGCGGGGGGGGGGGGCCCCCCGGGCCGCCGGGGCCCGGGGGGCCCGGCGGGGCGGGGGGCGGGGGGGCGGCCGCGCGGAGGG
>NZ_JBFAVI010000038.1:0-29619 GCF_040679695.1 Micromonospora sp. NPDC052213 | reverse complement strand
GGGTGCGAGGGCCCCGCCGGCGCTCAGGCGCCCGGGCGCCGCGGCGGCTCGGCGGTCGGGTCGCCGCCCGCGATCAGCGCGGCGATGTCGGCGGGGCGCAGGCCGCGCTGCGCCAGCACCCGCACGCCCCAGCGGTGCAGCCGACACGGGTGCGGGCTGGCGTCGTTGCGACAGACCGTCCCGCCGGACCAGTTCCGGGGCGCGTGCACCACCACCGCCCGGACGGCGAACTGCGCGTCCTCGGCGGTGACGTACGGCGGCAGCGGGATCTCCCGGAGCACCTCCCCGGACGGCTCCCCGGCGCCGCGTGGGGCGGGCGGACGGACGGTGCGGGCGATGGTGCTGCTCATCGGTCGAGCCTCCACAGAGGATTGTCGGACGTGGACAGCAGAAAGTTACGACACGGCGAACGCGGCGCGACGGACAAACTGTCCCGGCCCGGAAGAACGACTCTGGTCAGGCTCGGACTTCGCCGGATCAGCGGGCGGCGCGCTCCCGCAGCCGGGCCGCCGTGCGGCGGGCGTCGTAGTCGGGGGCGACCCCGTCGACGATCAGCGTCGCGCCCGGGATGTGCCGGGTGCGCAGCGCGACGATCTCCTGGTAGGCCGGCGAGTCGTACCAGGCCCGGGCGCGCTCCAGGTCGGGGAACTCCACGATGACCACGGTGCCGGGCCAGTCGCCCTCCTTGACCTCCACCTCGGCGCCGTGCACCCGGAACCGGCCGCCGAACGGGTCCAGCGTGGCCTGGATCCGCTCGATGTAGGTCAGGACGTCCTCGTTGACCTGCGGTGCGTAGAGGTGGGCGAGCGCGAACGCGGGCACGGATCCTCCCCGTGGGCCGTTCCGCCCGGCCGGGTCGCCGGTGCGGTACGCCGAGTCTCGCGCCGGCGCCCGCCCGGCGTCGATTACCCGCGGGGTAACGGCGACGGGCCGCCCCTGGTCAGACGCGGTCGAGCACGACGACCGGGATGTCCCGGTCGGTCCTCGCCTGGTACTCGTCGTACGACGGCCAGGTGGCGGCCATCGTGGACCACATCCGCGGCTTCTCCTCGGCCGTCGCGGTACGCGCCCGCGCGGTGAACCGCTCGCCGCCCACCTGCACCTCGACCAGCGGCTCGTCGAGCAGGTTCAGGTACCAGGCCGGGTGCTTCGGATCGCCGCCCTGCGAGGCGACCACCAGGTACGCGTCGCCGTCGCGGCCGTAGATGAGCGCGGTGCGCCGCAGCTTCCCGCTGCGCCGGCCCCGGGTGGTCAGCAGCAGCGTGAAGACGCCCGGCCGCCACTCGTGGCCCTCGGCGCCGTCGGTGTCGACGTACCGCCGGATGTGGTCGGCCACCCAGCCCTGCGGGCTGTCCAGCACCTGCTCGCCCGACGTCATCCGCCCTCCCGTTCGTCCGCGTCGTTCCTCGTCGCGCCCACGCTACCCGCGGACGCGGCCGGTCACCGGGCGAACGCCCAGGGCCTCCCGCGGGGCTCAGTGCCGCTGGCGGCGGTGCAGCCCGCGGCCGGGGTGCCAGCTCTCGATGACCAGGTGGTCCGGCGGATCGCCCACCCAGGTCAGGACGACCTCGGTCAGCTCGATCCGGAACCGGTGGGAGCCGTCGTCGCCGGGCGGCTCCTCGTGCGCCCGGCCGGCGATCTTCGCGTCGCCACCCCAGGAGTGCGGATCGTCCTCGGGAGCGTCCTCCGTCGGGCAGTGCAGCGCCACCCGTGGGTCGCGGCGCAGGTCGAGGGCCTTGAGCGCGCCGGCCATGCTGCCCAGCCGCAGGTGCTCGGGGCCGAAGTCGAACTCCGTGCCGCTGATCCGGGGCGAGCCGTCCCGGCGCAGCGTCGCCATCGTGCCGTGCTTGCGGACCGCGAAGCGGGCACGCACCCGCTCGGCGAACTCGGGTTCCTCGCGGAGGAGGTCGGACCACCATGTCATGGGGCTCAGCGTGGCAGCCAATCCGGACAACCCGTGGCGGCTTTCTCAGCGGATCTCGAACCCGAGTGCCTGCGCGATCACCACGGTCTGCTCCGGGTCGACGATCGCCCCGGCCCGCTCCACGACGGTCGGGTCGAGCGCGGTCAGGTCGCTGCCGCGCAGGTCGGCGCCGGACAGCCGGGAGCTGTGCAGTTGCGCGGCGGAGAGGTCCACGCCGGTGACGGTGGCGCCGGTCAGGTTGGCCCCGGTGAGGTCGACCTCCCGCATCCGTACGTCGGTGATCCGCACGCCGCGCAGGTCGGCACCGGGCAGCGCGACGAACGACCAGTCGCCGCCCGAGACCGTCAACGGCCGCAGGTCGCACTGCGCGAACGTGCTGCCCACCAGCTTGCAGCCGGTGAACTCGGCCTCGAAGAAGTTGCACCGCTGGAAGGTGCAGCGGGTGAAGGCCGAGTCGGTGTGCCGGGAGGCGTTGAACCGCACGTTGCCGAAGGTGCACCCGTCAAAGACCGCGCCCTGGCTGACCGCCTCGGTCAGGTCGACGTGGAAGAACGAGCAGCCGACGAAGTGCCGGTCCACCAACTCCTCGCCGTACCAGTCCTCGTTGCGGAAGGTCGCGTCCTCGGTCAGCTCGGGCATCGGGCCAGGCTACTCAGCGCGTACGACATGTGTGGCGGCCGGCTCTTCCGGCGCGGGGTACCGGCTAGTAGGTTCGGCGGCGTGACTGTGGCACGCGGCATCGACCCGGACCAGATCGGCTTCGACCCGGCGCGCCTGGCGCGGATCGACGAGCACTTCGGCAGGTACGTCGACGACGGCCGGCTCGCCGGCTGGCAGGTGGTGGTCACCCGGCGCGGCGAGATCGCCCACTCGTCGACGTACGGGCTGCGCGACATCGAGGCGGGGGCGCCCGTCGAGGCGGACACCCTCTGGCGGATCTACTCGATGACCAAGCCCGTCACCTCGGTCGCCGCGATGATGCTCTGGGAGGAGGGCCGCTTCGAGCTGACCGACGAGATCAGCCGGTGGCTGCCCGAGTTCGCCGACCTGCGGGTCTACAGCAAGGGCTCGGCCCTCAAGCCGTACACCGTGCCGGCGGTCGAGCCGATCCGGATCTGGCACCTGCTCACCCACACCGCCGGCCTGACGTACGGCTTCATGCAGACCTCGGTGGTCGACGGCCTCTACCGGGCCGCCGGTTACGACCTGTACCCGCCGGCGGACGTCGACCTGGCCACCGCCTGCCAGGCGTTCGGCGAGCTGCCCCTGCTGTTCCAGCCCGGCACCGCCTGGGGCTACTCGGTCGCCACCGACGTGCTGGGCCGCCTGGTCGAGGTGGTCTCCGGGCAGAGCCTGGACGCCTTCTTCGCCGACCGGATCTTCCGCCCGTTGGGCATGACCGACACCCACTGGTGGGCCGACGGCGACGCCGCGGACCGGCTCGCCGCGCTCTACGCGCCGGACCCGCGCACCGGCCGCGCGTTCCGCTACGACAAGCTGGGCGCCCTGGCGTACGAGAAGCCGCTGCTGCTCTCCGGCGGCGGCGGCCTGATCTCCTCCGCCGCCGACTACCACCGGTTCACCCAGATGCTGCTGCGCGGCGGCGAGCTGGACGGGGCGCGCCTGCTGGCGCCGCGCACGGTGCGCTTCATGACCCGCAACCACCTGCCCGGCGGGCGGGACCTGGAGACCCTCTCCGCCGGCGGCTTCGCCGAGACCACCCTCGACGGGATCGGCTTCGGGCTGGGTTTCGCGGTCGTGGAGGACCCGGTCCCGAGCCGGGTGCCGAGCAGCGTCGGCGAGTACTACTGGGGCGGGGTGGCGAGCACGGCGTTCTGGGTCGACCCGGTCGAGGAGGTCACCGCGCTGCTCTTCACCCAGCTCCTGCCGTCGAGCACCTACCCGCTGCGGCCGCAGCTGCGCCAGCTCGTCTACTCCGCCCTGGTCGACTGAGCCGTCGGATCGCCGGTTACCGCACCGGCCGGGCCACCCGCTCCATAACCTGGGAGGCGGACGGCAACCCGGCGGGCGGGCAGGCAGACGGTCACCGCCCCGGCCGGACGGGGGCGGGAGGCGGTCATGAGCAACATCGTCGTGTTCGGGGCGGGCGGCACCGCGGGCTCGCGGATCACCGCCGAGGCGGTCGGCCGGGGGCACCGGGTCACCGCCGCGGTGCGCCGCCCGGAGGCCACCTCGTACCTGCCGCCGTCGGTCAAGCTGGTCACCGGCGACGCCACCACCGAACGGAGCGTGCGGGACCTTGCGCCCGACACCGACGTCATGGTGGTGGCGATCGGCGGCGGGGAGCGCGGCCTCTGGCTCAACGCGGCGCGGACCCTGGTCGGTACGCTGCGGGGTCTGCCGGCCGCGCCCCGGATCATCCACGTGGGCGGCGGGTCGACGCTGCTCACCCCGAAGGGCACCCGCTACCTCGACGAGCCGGACTTCCCCGACGAGTACCGCGACGCCGCGCTGGGCCAGGCCGACGCCCTGGACTTCTACCGCTCGTCGGCCGACGGGGTGACCTGGACGTACGTCTCCCCGCCGCCGTTGGAGTTCCATCCGGGCGAGCGCACCGGGCACTACCGCACGGGCGGCGATCAGCCGGTCACCGACGACGAGGGCCGCTCGGTGCTCAGCTACGAGGACCTGGCGGTGGCGATCGTCGACGAGATCGAGACCCCGCGCCACACGAACGAGCGGTTCACCGCCGCGTACTGACGGCGGTTCCGCCCGCCGGTGTGGACCGGGGAGGCCGGGCGTCAGCCGGCGAGGCGGGCGGGGAAGCCACCGGTGGCGATCGGCCCCCACGCGTCGACGGTGACCCGGATCAGCGACTTGCCCTGGCGGACCATCGCCGCCCGGTACTCGTCCCAGTCAGGGTGCTCGCCGGAGATGCGGCGGAAGTAGTCCACGAGCGGCTCCAGCGCCTCCGGCAGGTCGAGCACCTCCGCGGTGCCGTCGACCTGGACCCACGGGCCGTTCCAGTCGTCGGAGAGCACGCACGCGGAGACCCGGGGGTCGCGGCGGATGTTGGCGACCTTGGCCCGCTCGGGGTAGGTGGAGATCACCAGCCGTCCCTCGCCGTCCACCCCCGCGGAGACGGGGGACGACTGCGGCCGGCCGTCGGCGCGGGTGGTCATCAGCACCACCCGGTGCCGGGGCCGGAGGAACTCGACCAGCTCGGCCCGGTCGACCCGGGTGTTCGTCGCGATGCCTGCCACCACCCGTTTCTACCAGTCGGTCAGCGCGGGCGGGGCGCGGCGCGGCCGGCGGCGGGCTGGGCGGGGACCCGGGGGCGCACCGAGGGCCGCCAGGCGCGGCCGTTGGCGTAGATGATCCGGAACCCGAGGTACGACGCGAGGGGCGCCCAGTGCGCCGAGCCCATCCGCAGCTCGGCGGCGTTGTGCCGCTGCCCGTTGGCCAGCACGTCGAGCAGTACGGTTTCGAAGGCAGCCGATTCCACCCAGTCCACTTCCCGGGTGAAACCGCAGATCAGCGCCGCTCCCGTGGCGGCCAGGAAGTCCCGCAGCGCGGCGTCGGAGGCGCGCAGCACCGAACAGCTGCCGAAATAGAGCCGGCGGCCCTCGCAACGGCCGGCCATCAGTTCGGCGACGTCGGCGAGTTCGACGGATTCCCAGTCGGTGAGGCAGAGCCGGCTCGGTTCGCCGTGCATCGCGAAGAAGCCCACCCGGTGGTCGGCGTACTGCTTGAGCAACCAACGGTCGACGAAGTAGAAGAGTTCGTCGCGGGTCGCCGCGTCCTTGTGGATGAAGCGGATCTTCCCGAGCCGTTCGAGCAGTTCGAGGGTGGGCAGGACGGAGCCGCGTTCGTTGAGGTCCCGGTGCCACTGGCCCTCGACGCAGAAGACGCCACCGCGCGCCACGCCGCCACCTCCCCGTTCCCGCCGGCGCTGACGTTACCGCGTCGAACCGCCCGCAGAACATCACCCTCGGTGTCACCGATTGCGACACCGCGTGCCGTTCGCGGTTTTCTGCGGCCGGTTCGCAGCGATTGGGCGTTTCGCAAATGGGCCCGATGCCCGGGCAGGACCCCGGAACCACCAATCATGAGGACAATTCTTGTTAATTGCCGCCAAAGGGCCGCCCAGGTGTCAGGGTGGAAACACGGGACGCCCCGGTCGATGTCCCGAACGCCACCCCAATCGCACTCCTATCGGGAGGACTTCTGTGCGTGTCAACACCCTGAAGCGGGCGCTTGTCGCATTCGCCCTGGCGATGCCGGGAGCCGCGATCGCCACGGTGGTCGCCGCGCCGGCGGCCCACGCCGACGCCTGCTACACGTGGAACCGCAACCTCTACCAGGGGCGCTCCGGCGAGGACGTCCGCCAGCTGCAGATCCGGGTCGCCGGCTGGGCCGGCAACCGGGACATCGTCGAACTCGACGGCCGCTTCGGGCCGAAGACCGCCGCCGCGGTCCGGCGGTTCCAGGCCGCGTACGGGCTGCGGGTCGACGGCGTCGCCGGGCCGCAGACGTACGCCAAGATCTACGAGCTGCAGGACAACGACTGCACCCCGCGGCACTTCAGCTTCGCGGAGATGGACGACGGCTGCGGCCGTGGCGGGTGGACCGGCGGCCCACTGTCGGCCGCCCAGACCCGGCAGAACGCCCTGCAGACGATGTGGAAGCTGGAGGCGATGCGGCGCAGCCTCGGCGACAAGCCGCTCTACGTGAGCAGCGGCTTCCGCAGCCGCGCCTGCAACGACCAGGTCGGCGGGGCGTCGGACAGCCAGCACCTCTACGGCAACGCCGCCGACGTGGTCTCCCGCACCAGCTCGCTGTGCGAGGTGGCCCGGGACGCCCGCAACCGGGGCTTCAGCGGCATCTACGGGCCGGGCTACCCGGACCACGACGACCACGTGCACGTGGACTCGCGACGGGAGAACGACAACGACCGCACGCCGAACACCACCAGCTGGTCCGCGCCGGACTGCGGGATCGGCGCCGCCAACACCCGGGCCAGTCGGGAGCCGGCGGATCGGTAGGACGGGCACGGCGACACCGGCCCGGGGCGCGGGTGGGGAAATCCCCGCGCCCCGGGGCCGGCGTCGTGCTGCCCCGGGTCGCCGCGAGCGGGCGCGAGTCAGACCAGGCCGACGTCGTGGACCAGCAGGGCGACCTGGACCCGGTTGTTCAGGTCGAGCTCGACCAGCAGCCGCGACACGTACGCCTTGACGGTGGCGACGCTCATGAACAGCTCGCCGGCGATCTCGGCGTTGGTCCGGCCCTGCCCGAGCGCGACGCCGACCTCGCTCCCGCTCGCTGAGCCCGGCGAGCTGCCGGAGGCCGACCCGCACCGGGACGCGTACCGGCGGTGGGTGCCGGGGCTGCCCGGCCTGCCGGCCGGCGCGGACGCGCTGCTGCGGGCCCGGCAGAGGGCGCTCGACGACGACCGGGGCGGCGAGGCCCGGGAGCTGCGCGACGAACTGGCCCGCTCCGGGGTGGTGGTCCGGGACGAGCGCAGACGGCAGTACTGGCGGCTGACCCGGTCGGCCGTGCGTCCCCGGCCGGAGGACGCGACTTCGCCTGAGCCGGAGGTCGACGGACGGTAGCGTTGCGTTCGACGGGGCCCTGGGCACGGGGAGCGCGCGATGACCGAGCAGCAGCCGTACCGGGTGGTGACCCGGCATCCCCGCTTCGAGCTGCGCCGCTATCCGCCGTGCCTGGTCGCCGAGGTGCAGGTCGAGGGAACGTTCGAGCAGGCCGCCCGGGACGGCTTCCGGCCGCTGGCCGCGTACGTCGGGGGTGCCAACCGGCCCCGCGCCGCGAGCGGGAACGCGGCGCGGGAGGCGGGCCCGGAGACGATCGCGATGACCGCGCCGTACCTCCAGGAGGAGGCCGACCGGCCGGGCTGCTGGCTGCTGCGGTTGGTGCTGCCGGCGGCCTGCGCCCCCGACACGCTGCCCGAGCCGACGGACCCCCGCGTCCGCACCCGGCAGGTCCCCGCGCAGCTCGCCGCCGCGGTCCGGTTCCGGGGCCGGTGGACGGCGCGGGCGTTCGACCGGCGGGCGACCGCGCTCGGCCGGGCGGTCACCGCGGCCGGGCTGCGCCCCACCGACGCGGTCCGGTACGCGCGCTTCGACCCGCCGTGGAAGCCCTGGTTCCTGCGCCGCAACGAGGTGGTGCTGCCGGTCGCCGAGTGAGCCCGTGCCGCACCCCGGCACGGGCGTCCTCGTTGGAGATTTACCCGCGTCGTTCGCGGGTACCGGCAGGGACGCACGGGTGACCGCCCGGGCGGGTTCGGAAGGGGGACGACGATGACCTCCGCGGGAAGCGCTGCGGGCGGCGGCGGCACGGGCATCTTCCGCCGCAAGCCGGTCGAGGAGATCGCCGACGAGCGCGGCGGCGGGCTGGCCCGATCTCTCGGCCTCTGGCAGCTCACCGCCATCGGGGTGGGCGGCATCATCGGCGCCGGCATCTTCGCCCTGGCCGGGGCGGTGGCGAACGAGACCGCCGGCCCGGCCGTGCTGATCTCGTTCCTGATCGCCGGGCTCGCCAGCGCGGCCGCCGCCCTGTCGTACGCGGAGTTCGCCGGCATGATCCCGAAGGCCGGCTCGGCCTACACCTACGGGTACGCGGTGCTCGGCGAGGCGGTGGGCTGGTTCATCGGCTGGGACCTGCTGCTGGAGTACACGGCCATCGTGGCCGTGGTGGCCATCGGCATCTCCGGCTACTTCTCGTTCCTCGTCACCGAGCTGGGGGCGGAGCTGCCGGCCTGGATGCTGGGCGCCCCGGGCACCGGCGACGGGCACGTGGTGGACCTCTTCGCGGTGATCCTCTGCCTGTTCATCGCGTTCCTGCTGAACCTCGGCATCAAGTCCGCCGCCCGCTTCGAGACGTTCGTCGTCGGGTTGAAGGTCGCCGTGGTGCTGCTGGTCATCGTGGTCGGCTTCTTCCACGTCCACACCGCGAACTACTCGCCGTTCTTCCCGTTCGGGCTGAGCGGGGCGTTCACCGGCGCCGCCACGGTCTTCTTCGCGGTCTTCGGCTACGACGCGATGAGCACCGCCGCCGAGGAGTCGAAGGACGCCCGCCGGCACATGCCCAAGGCGATCCTCTACTCGCTGGCCATCTCGATGGTCCTCTACGTGCTGGCCACCCTGGTGCTGACGGGCATGCAGAACTACCGCGACATCGACCCGGAGAGCGGCTTCTCCTCCGCGTTCGCCTCCGTCGGCCTGTCGGGCCTGGCCAGCGTGATCGCCGTCGGCGCGATCATCGGCATCCTGACCGTGATGTTCACCTTCATGCTCGGCGTCACCCGGGTGTGGTTCTCGATGAGCCGGGACGGCCTGCTGCCGGGCTGGTTCGCCAAGGTGCACCCGGTCCGCCGGGTGCCGAGCCGGGTCACCTGGATCGTCGGTGTCGGCTCGGCCCTGATCGCGGGCTTCCTGCCGATCCGGGAGGCCGCCGAGCTGACCAACATCGGCATCCTGCTGGCCTTCGTGGTGGTCTGCGTCGCGGTGATCGTGCTGCGCTACCGCCGCCCCGACGCGCCACGCACCTTCCGGCTGCCGGGCATGCCGGTGGTGCCGGCGATCGGCGCCCTCTTCTCCCTCTGGCTGATCACCTTCCTCGCCCCGGTGACGTGGCTGCGCTTCGCGGTCTGGTTCGTGCTCGGCGCCCTGATCTACGCCTTCTACGGCTACCGCCGCTCGAAGCTCGCCCGGCGGGGCTGAGGACGGGCCACCGACGCCAGCAGTTCGTCGAGGGCGTCGACCTCCGCCCAGCCGTTCACGGCGATCCCGCCGGCGGCGTCGACGGTGACCTCGACCCGGTCCGGGCTGCGCGACACCGCGTCGAGCAGGCCCGGGAAGCGGTCGTTGAGCAGCACGAACTCCTGGTTGGTGGAGCCCACCCAGGGTCGCCGGGTGTCGAGCCGGTCGGCCAGGAACGGCCCGGCGACGAGGAGGTCGGTCGCCGCGAGCAGCGCCGCGACGTCGTCCCGGCCGGCGTCGACCGCCCGGTCCAGCTGTGCTCTGGTGTAGCCGGTGAAGGTCATCACCGAGCGCCCGGCGGCGCGTACGCCGGCGGCGACGGTCGCCAGCGGGGCCGCCTGGTCGAAGGGCTCGCCGCCCAGCAGCGTCAGCCCCTCGGTGCCGGCGTCGAGCACCCGCCGCACCAGGTCGGCCGGGGCCACCCGCTCGCCGCCGCGGAAGCTCCACAGGTGCGGGTTGAAGCAGCCCGGGCAGCGGATGGCGCAGCCCTGCACCCAGACGGCGGTGCGCTCGCCCGGCCCCTCGGCCCGGGTGGCGCCGAGGAACCGGGCCACGGCGACGGTCTCCGCCCCGCCCGCCGCGCGGGGCGCCGGGCCGAGCGCCGCGCCGGATGCCGGGCCGAGCGCCCGCTCGGGTGTCGCGCCGGGTGTCGGGGAACTCTCAGACATCGAGGACCCGGCCGAGCGGCGGTTGCTGCCCCGGCGCCGGGCCGGCGGGCGGAGCGCAGACCAGGACGTCCCGCAGGCGCGCGTACTCGTGGGGGGCCAGGTTGGCGGCGGCGGCGAACTCGGCCAGGCTGCCGAACCCGCCCCGCCGGTCCCGCTCGGCCAGCACCTGCCGGGCGCGGTGCGGGTCGAAGCCCGGCAGCGCGGCGAGGTCGTCGTGGCCGGCGGCGTTGACGTCCACCGGCCCGCCGGACGGCCGGGCCGCGACCGGTTGGCCGGGCCGGGGCACGGGAGCCGCGACCGGCCCGGTCCCGTAGTAGTCGACGGGCTGGTACGGCACCATCGTCGGGTCGGCCGGCGGCTGCGACCCCGCCGGCACGGGCGGGTGGGTCGGCGCGGAAGGCGGGTACGTCGGCGCCGACGGATATCCGGGCGCCCCCGGCGGAAAGGCCGGCGACCCCGGCGGAAAGGCGGACGACGCAGGCGGGTACGCCGGCGACGCGGGCGCGTGGACCGGCGACCCGGGCGGGTAGGGCCCAAGGGCGGGCGTGAACGCACCGGCGGGGGTCGACCCGGGGGGCGGGGCCAGCGGGCCGGGCGGGTACGGGCCGCCGGGCCACGACGCCGCCGGCTGCGGGGCGTACCAGGGGCGGTAGCCGGCCCGCCAGCGCAGCCACGCCGAGTTGATCAGCAGGGCGTGCAGGATGCCGGCCGCCGTGACGGCCAGCAGCGCGCCGACGGCCCAGTCGCTGGCGGCGGCCTCCTTGTCGGTCTCGCCGACGACGACGAAGGCGGTCCAGCCCGCCACGGTGTAGACGATGCCGGGGATCCACCAGGCCGGCCGCCGGGCACGGAGCCCCACGTAGATGAACCCGAAGCCGCCGAGACAGCTGCACCCGAACAGCGGCAGCAGCAGCCACCAGCTGTGCAGCAGCCGCCACCTCAGGCTCCCCACCGGGCCGGCCGGGCCCGGGGCGGTCGGGTGCGGCCAGCCCGGGCTAGGCGCGCTCGACATCGCGTTGCTCCTGCCGTTCGGTCACGGCGGCGCGGGCGTGGTCCGCCGTGTACGCGCTGCTCACCGCCCGCGCCGCCAGCAGGTCCTCCAGCACGGCGACATAGTCGAGACAGCGGTCGCCGAGCACGTCCCGGGTCTCGGCGCTCACCACGCCCTCGCTGGAGACGGTGACCACGATCCGCGGCTGCCCACTCATCAGGACCTGCCCTCCACGGCGAACACCAGGCGGACGCTCGCGTCCTCGGTGACCTGCTCGGACTCCAGGCGCAGGCCGGCGACGGGGGCCTGCTCGCGCAGCCGGGCCAGCACAGCCCGCTGGACCTGCCGCCCGTAGGCGGCGTCGATCGCCCGCACCACCTCGACCGCCCGCTGCTCGTCGACCTCGCCGGTGAAGTGCGCCGCCCAGACGCCGTCCTCGCCGCGCCGGAAGCTCGCCCGCACGCCGGCCCACTCCGCGGTGATCGCGTCCCCGTCGGTGCCGACCACCGCGTCCGTGTCCCGCAGCGCCGCGGCGAGCAGCGTCTCGTCCCGCATCCGGGTCTGCACCTGACAGACGACGCGGCCCTCCCGGTCCCGGCCCGCGGTGGCGCCATGGGTCGCGGCGACGGCGGCGACGGCCAGCGGCAGGAGTATCAGTGAGACGCTCATCGGGAACCTCTCCTTCCAGTCGAGGCACACACTAGAACTCGACCGCTCGTCCGCCCTGCCCCCGCTGCGGGGGAGGGCCGGGGCGGGAGCGCGGGCCGCCGGGACGGCCGCCGAGGTCCCAGTCCTCGGCGGCGGTGGCGGCGACGGCACGGGTGTCGGCCCAGGAGCGTACGGAGTCGATCCGTTCCGCCTGGGTGACGCTGAGCGGCACCATGCTGACCAGCGCCCGGACCAGGTCGTCGCGGCGCAGCGGACGCCGCTCGGCGAACGCGTCGAAGAGCCCGCCGACGACGGCCTGCTCGATCTCGGCCCCCGAGTAGCCCTCGCTGAGCCCGGCCAGCTCGCCGAGCAGGGCGTCGTCGAGGGCCAGGCCGCCGGCGACGGCCGGGTTGCGCAGCCGCCGGGCCAGGTGGACCCGCCAGATCGACGCCCGCTCCGCGCGGGTCGGCAGGTCGACGAAGAAGATCTCGTCGAAGCGGCCCTTGCGGAGCAGCTCCGGGGGCAGCCCCTCGAAGTCGTTGGCGGTCGCGATGACGAAGACGGGCCGCGTCTTCTCCTGCATCCAGGTCAGGAAGGAGCCGAAGACCCGGGCGGAGGTGCCGGAGTCGCCGGCGCCGCCGGCGAAGCCCTTCTCGATCTCGTCCACCCACAGCACGCACGGCGCGGTCGCCTCGGCCGTCCGGATGGCGGTGCGCATGTTCTGTTCGCTCGACCCGACGAGCCCGGCGAAGACCCGGCCGACGTCCAACCGCAGCAGCGGCAGGCCCCAGGCCGCGGCGATCGCCTTCGCGGTCAGCGACTTGCCGCAGCCGGGCACGCCGGTGATCAGGACGCCCCGGGGCGCGGGCAGCCCGTACGCCGCCGCCTCGGCCAGCCAGGAACCGTCCCGCCGGGCCAGCCACCGCTTCAGGTTCTCCAGCCCGCCGACGTCGGCGAGGTCGACGGTGACGTCGACGAACTCCAGCAGCCCCGACTTGCGTACGGTCTGCCGCTTCTCCTCGTGCACCACGGCGAGGTCGCCGTCGTCGAGCACCCCGTCGTTGACCATGGCGCGGGCGAACGCGTTCTCCGCCTCGTGCAGGGTGAGCCCGAGCGCGGCCTTGGCGAACCGTTCCCGGCCGAGGTCGTCCAGGCCCATCCGGATCCGGCCGCTGGCCGAGTTGGCGGCGATCATCCCGTCCAGCACCCGCCGGATCTCCGCCTCGGTGGGCAGCGGGAAGTCGACGATGGTCACGTCCTTCTCCAGCTCCACCGGGATGTGCAGCACCGGCGAGACGAGGACGAGGGTGCGCGGCACCGGCCCGGCCTTGAAGGCCGCCGCCAGGTCCCGCAGCCGGCGGACCACCCCGGGGCCGCCCCGCTGGTCGCCGCCGCCGTGCGCGGGGTGCAGGTCCTTGAAGATCAGTACGCTCGGGTGGTCGACCCGCAGCGCCGCGTCGAGCGCGTCCGCGGGGTCGGTCGTGCCCTTGCGGGTGACGCCGTCGGGCTGCACGAGCCCCGTCGTCTGCGACCAGGTCCACACCGCGCGGGGTGTGCGGACCGCCAGGGCGTCCTGGGCGACCGCGCAGACCTCGGCGACAACCCGCTGTTCCTCGAACGACTCGACGTAGAGGATCGGGAAGCGTGCCTTGAGCAGTTGTGACAGCGCGACCCGGAACGGCACCACCGTCGATCCCTCCCCCACGCCGCGCACCTGAGCAGCGCAGACTCTAACAGCCGGAGAGATCGGCACCCGGCGGCCGATCGGGCGCGGAATTTCTGGTCCCCGGCCGCGTCGACTGCCCTGCCCGCCCGGTGGCCCGTTCGGTGCCCGCGGGGGCCGGAGCGGGTTCCGCACGACGATCGCCCGCCCGCTACCGTTCCCGGTCGGGGAGGTGCCGCCGATGTACGTGGTGTCCGTGATCAACTACAAGGGCGGGGTCGGCAAGACCACCGTCACCGCCAACCTCGGGGCCGAACTGGCCAACCGGGGCATGAAGGTGCTGCTCGTCGACCTCGACCCGCAGGCCAGCCTGACGTTCGGCTTCTACGAACCCGACGACTGGCGGGAGCGGCTGCGCGACGGCCGGACGGTGAAGCGCTGGTACGACGGGCTGCGCGGGGACACCCCGGCGGTGACCCTGGGCGAGCTGGTCGTCTCCCCCGGCCCGGCCAACGCGCGGCTCACCGGCGCCGGCCGCCTCGACCTGATCGCGTCCCACCTCCAGCTCGTCGACATCGACCTGACCCTGGCCCGGGGCGTGGCCGACGGCGAGGAGTACGACGCCGAGCTGTTCCGGGTGCGCGGCTCCCTCGCCGAGGGGCTGCACGACGACGCGCTGGGCGGCTACGACCTGGTGCTCATCGACTGCCCGCCGAACTTCAACGTGGTCACCCAGTCGGCCATCATCGCCAGCGACCACCTGCTCATCCCCGCGAAGGCGGACTACCTCTCCACGCTGGGCATCGACTACCTGCACGGCAACGTCCGGGAGCTGGTCGACCACTACAACGCCGACGCCCGCCGGTTCGCCACCACCCGCCGGCACCACAAGGTCGCCCCCGGCGTGGCCGGGGTGGTGTTCACCATGATCCAGCTGATGGCGCAGCGGCCGATCGCCGCGCACCAGGGCTACATGGACCAGGTCCGCGCGCTCGGCCTGCCGGTCTTCCCCACCGCCCTGCGGGAGAACGTCACGGCGTTCGCCACGAACACCCCGCGCGGCGTGCCGGTGGTGCTGCGCGACCGGATCACCGCTCCGGTGGTCCGCGACGAGCTGCGTCAGCTCGCCACGGAGTTCCTCGAACACCTCCAGCCCGAGCGGGTCGTGGCGTGACCGGGCCGGGCCGCGACGTCACCGACCTGCTGACCGCGCTGCTGCGGGAGCTGCCGGCCGCCGACCTCGCCGCCCTGGTCGAGGGGCGCGCCCGGCTCGCGGTGGTGCCGCTCGACGGGGCCCCGCCCGGTCCGCCCACCGCCGCGCGCCCGGTGCCCCCCGCCCGTCGGGCCGCCGTACCCCCGCGTCCGGCCGGCCAGCCGGCGGGCCGGTCCGGCCCACCCGCGGATCCGGCCGGCCAGCCGGCACGTCCGGTCGCCCCATCCGCGGATCCGGCGGGCCCGGCCGCGCGGTCCGCCCGGGGGGCGGTGCCGGCGACCGACCCGGCCCGTGCCCGCGCCGCGCTGGCGGCCATGTCCCGCCGCGCCGACGGTACGGCGTACCTCTCCGGCTGGACCGCCCGTGACCTGCGGGCGCTGGCCGCGGGCCTGGAGTTGCGGGGCGTCGCCGGGCTGCGCAAGGCGGACCTGGTCGACCGGATCGTCGACCGCACCATCGGCTTCCGCCTCGACTCCACCGCCATCCGCCGCCGCTGAGTCGCCGCTGAGCCGGCCCCCGGGCCGACGCCGGTCCGGCACGCGAGCCGACGCCGACCCGGCGCGCGGGCCGGCCGGCGGGCCGCCGGCCCCTAGGCTGGCCCGTACAAGGGGCGAGGAGGTCGCATGGACAGGTGGGTGGCGCTGTTGCGCGGGGTCAACGTCGGCGGCGCGAAGGTCGGCATGGCCGACCTGCGCCGGCTGGTCGCCGGCCTCGGGCACGACGACGTGAAGACCTACCTCCAGAGCGGGAACGTGGTCTTCGGCAGCACCGTGCGCGACGCCGACGCGTTGGCGCGGGGCATCGAGCGGGCGATCGCCGACGAGCTGGGGCTGACCGTGCCGGTGCTGGTGCGCGGCGGCCGGGAGTTGGCGGCGGTGGCCGGCGGCAACCCGTACGCCGACGGGGAGGACGACCCGACGCGGCTGCTGGTCGCCTTCCTCGCGACCGCGCCCGGGAAGTCCGCCGTGGACGCGCTGACCGTGCCCGGCGGCGAGAACGTCGCGTTCACGGTCACCGGGCGCGAGGTCTACCTGCACTACCCCGACGGGGGCTACGGCCGGTCGAAGTTCACGAACAACTACCTGGAGAAGAAGCTCGGCGTGGTGGCGACCACCCGCAACTGGCGGTCGGTGCGCGCTCTCGCCGAGCTGGCGACACCCTGACCCGACCGAACGTGGTCGGGGCGCGCCGCCCCCTGTCAGCGGCGCGCCCCGAGCGTGTGCCGGGGACCGGTCAGCTCAGGTCGACCCGGATCAGGTTGGTGCCGCGGGTGGTGAAGAGGGTGCGCACGCCGTCGGTGACCACCTCCGGGGCGCCGAACCAGGACTGGTTCAGCCCGTCCGCCAGGACGGTCAGCGTCGGCTGGCGGCGGCCCACCGGGACCGTCCAGAGGCGGGTGCCGTCGACGCCGAAGACCCGGTCGTCGATGACGGCCAGCTTGCCGCCGGCCGCGCCGACGTCGATCCGCCAGAGCACCTCACGGGTACGCGGATCCAGCGCGAAGAGTTCGCCCTCGCTGGTGACGCCGACCAGCACCCGGCCGATCAGCTTCAGGTCCACGATGACGCCGCCCGAGGTGGGCTCGACGAGCCAGGCCAGGCGCTCGGTGCGGTAGTCGAAGTAGCCGAGCCTGGCCCGGCTGGTCGTCGGGGTGGTCCCGTAGCCGTTGCGATGCTGCCGCCGAGGAAGACGCCGTGCGGGTCGGGGCAGAGCGACTGCACGGTCTGGTCCGGCAGGATGCCCCGCCAGCTGCGGATCCGCTGCCCGTCGTAGATGTTGAGCGCGCCCTCCCAGCGGCCGTAGTCCGGCTCGGTGGACATCAGCACCAGGCCGCGGCGCCGGTCGACGGTCAGCGACGTCGGCCGGGTCTGTTCCTGCCCGGCGTCGACCCGGGCCACCTCGGTGGCGGCCCGTCCGTCGACGGGCAGGGTGAGGTAGCGGGCCAGGGTGTAGACGCCCATGTGCACCACGCCCCCGTACGTCTCCATGTCCTTCGCCTCGCCGCCGAACGGCACCCGGAAGGTGTCGAAGGCCGCGGTGGCCTCGGTGGAGACGACCTGCACGCCGAGGGTGCCGCCGACCAGGATCCGGTCGCCCGCGTGGCAGAGGGACATCGGCCGTTCGGGGGTGGGGGCGAGGTCCGGCGAACTCATGTCCAGCGCCTCGGTGGTGCGGGTGTCGAGGTCGTAGAAGATGCCCCCGGCGGTCTGCACGGCCCAGAGCCGGCCGTCGTCGAGGAAGCCGATCCGGACGTTCGACGCCTCCGCGATCGGGACGCCGACCAGGGTGGGCGCGGTGTCGCCGAGCCGGAACCGGTAGAGCGAGCCGCTCGGGCGGGTGGTGTAGAAGATCTCGTCGCCGCGGCTGGTGATGCCGACGACGAACGAGTCGTTCGGGGTCTTGAGGATCTGGTGGCGGCTGTGGTCGCGGGTGTCCACGACGAGGATCTCGGCCGTGGGCGAGATGCCGACGACGAGGTGGTCGCCGGCGAGGTGGCAGACCGCGCCGAAGGTGCGGTCGCGCAGTGCGGCGGGGAGGATGTCGGCGCGGGTGCCGGTGGCCCGGTCGTAGGCGACGAGCCCGGCGTGGGACCCGATGCCGCAGTAGACGGTGGTGTCGGTGGCGACCAGGTCGCGGACGTAGGTGTCGTCGGGGTCCATCCGACCGTGGTCGGTGGCCCGGTCGGTCGCCGGGTCGTACTCCCAGAGCTTCGCCGAGGGGTAGGTGCCGACGAAGACCCTGCCGTCCGGGGACGCCTTGACGTTCCAGCCGACCTCCTCCTTCAGGTCGAGCACCCGGGTCACCTCCAGGGTGACGGTGTCCACCTTGAACAGCAGACCCGGGGAGTACGAGGAGACGAAGAGGTCGGTGCCGACCGCGTCGATGCCCCAGAGGCCGGGTACGCCGGGGATGAGGGCGGTCTTGGTGATCCGCCGCTGGGTCAGGTCGTACGCGGCGACCCGGGTGGGCAGGATCTGCCGGGTGGCGAACCAGATCTCGTCGCCGACGCGGACGCCGTTGCCGAAGTTGAGCACCCGGGAGGCCGCGCCGAGGTCGGTGATGGCGACGTCGAACGTCTCGCCGAGTTCGCCGTCCGGGGCGGCGAGGGCCGCCCGAGGGGATACGGCTGCTGCCGTTACCGCACCGAGCCCGGCGAGCAGTGCCCGCCGCGAGAGATTTCCCGTCACTATGCGCCCTTCCGGCTGGGTTCACCCTGAGACGACCAAAGCCTCCACGGTTACGGCCCTGACCGTTAACGGGGAACCCTAGGACCGGGAGAGTCGGCCGTCAACGGGGCCCTTCGGTATCGACAGCTCACAGCAGGCCGCGCTGCGCGGCGCGTAGTCCCAACTGGAACCGGCTGCGCGCGTCCAGGCGCTCCATCAGCGACGCCGTGATCCGCCGGACCGTGCGCAGCGACAGGCCAAGCTTGCGGGCGGCCACCTCGTCGGTGTGCCCGGCGGCGAGGATCTCCAGCAGTTCCCGCGCGAAGGGCTCCAACCCAGCGTCGCCGCGCGGCGCGCTGGCACCCAGCGGATTCGCGGCACGCCACACCTGCTCGAACAGCGCGTAGATGGCCGCGACGACCCCGGTGTGCACCACCTCGACGGCGCCCCGACTGGAATCGGTCGGATCGAGGGGCAGCAGGGCGATCCGCCGGTCGACCACCACCATCAGCATCGGCAGCGTCGGTGTCGTCCGAACCTGACCGCCGAGGCCCGCGAGCCAGCGGGCGTAGGCCACCACGTCCGGATCGTTGCGGTAACTGTCCTGGTACACGCATCGGATGGCCACACCGCGCTCCAGGGCCAGTTGGTTGAGCGGCTTGCTCGACTGCTTGGCGGCGGGCGCCTGGGCGCTGCCGGGGTTGAGTGACACACACTCCGTGCCGGCGTTCGCCGCCAACTCCTCCAGCCGGCCCCGAACGGCGTCCACGTCCTCGTACCGCCGAACGCCGTCCTGCGATCGGCTGGCCGACTGCTCCGCGGCGATCGACTTGATCGCGGCGCGGGTCGCCTCGATCTGCCGCTGCCGGTGCATGACGTCCGCCTCGGCCTGCTGCAACAGCGCGGCGAGGCCCACCTCCGGCGATACCGCGCGCATGTTCCCGGGGTCACCGGAGGACGGCCGGAGGAGCGCGAGGTCGGCCAGTTCGTCGAGCGCCGCACGGACGGCCGTCTCGTCAATCCCCAGACGCTCCGCCAGCCCGGCCACGCCCAGATGGGGTAGGGCCAGCATGGCCCGGTACGTACGTTCTGCCGGCTCCGTCAAGCCCAAAGTTTCGAGCATGTTCAACCTTTCGCCCCCATGTGGCGCTAAGTATCGGGACCGGCTACGCACCGCGCAAGACCGTCAGCGACAGATCGGCCCCACTGGCACGAAGGTGCCATGCAGGTTGGTGCCACCGCCGAAGTAGTGACACCACACCTTTCAGCCGGGAAGCTTCTCTCATCGACAGAACGAGCCCGACAAACACTTGGAAACAATTTCTGCGACATGCCATTTTTAATTGTTCGAGCAGGAGGACTCTGCCATGAAGCCGTCCATTCGTCTCGTTTTCACCGCCGTCGCGGCCGGCGCCTTCCTCCTCGGTCCGACCCTGCTGAGCCCGGGTGTTTCCGGTGCCGGGGCGGCCTCCTCCGGCAGTGCGGTCGCCGGCGGCTTCGAGTGGGCCGTGACGCCCGAGGGGGGCCCGGCCATCACCGACGACACCGTCGACGGCGGCTTCGAGTGGGCCTGAGCATGCACATCACGATCTTCACCGTGGGCATCCGCCACAACCCACCCCCCGATGAGGCATTGCTGCTCGACGCGATGTGGGCGCACATACGCCCGGAGGACCGGGTGGAACACGTCCGCATACGGGCCGGGCCCGGACAACTCTCGGTGGCGCTCTTCCTCTTGGCGCCGGATCAGCGGCACGCACAGAAATCGACCGACGAGATCCGACAGCGGATCGCAGATCTTCCCCTGTTCCGTAATTGACCTCGAAAGAAAGGCACAGAAATGACCGACACCACAATGCCTCGACGTGGCCGGCGGATCGCCCTCGGCGTCGTGGGCGCCGCCATGATGTTCGCCACCGGTCTCGCCGTGACGCCGGACGCCTCGGCCGGCACCCTGCGCGACTCCATCGTCTCCATCGCCCAGCGGGAGTTGAACGACGGCAGCCGCAACTACGAGTACCGGGGCAGCGACAACTGCACCTACTACAGCGGCCAGACGACGGGCTGGCCGGTGTGCAACTCGATGGGCTGGCGCGGCGGCACACAGAACGGCGACGACACGTATCACTGGTGCGCGAACTTCGCCAAGTACATCTGGAAGCAGGCCGGGGTGACCGACCTCGGCGGCCTGAACGGCTGGGCGCGATCATTCCGGGAGTACGGCCTGGACAACAAGACCTACCATTCCCGCGGCAGCGGCTACACGCCCCAGCCGGGCGACGCGATCGTCTTCGACTGGGAACAGGACGGTGTGATCAACCACGTCGGCATCGTCACGCGCACGTCGGACGGGCGGGTCCACACCATCGAGGGCAACTCCAGCGACCGGGTGTCCGCCCGTGACTACAGCCTCTCCAACGTGGACATCGTCGGATACTCGTCGCCGGTCGGCGCGAACGCCGAGGAGGACACCGCCGGCGCCGCCACGACGACGGGTGATCTCGGCCTGGTCCGTACGGGCGACGGAATCCTGGCCCAGTACCGGCTCGGCACCGACGGCTGGATCCACGGTTCGAACCAGCCCGGCGTCGGCGCGGCGTACGGTCCGTGGCAGCGGATCGGCGACCGGGGAAGCTTCACCGGTAACCCGTCGGCCATCGTCGGCGGAAACGAGACGATCGTCGTCTACGCCCGCGGCACCGACGACAAGATCTACGGTGTGGGCCAGCCCTCGCCCGGCGCGGCCTTCGGCGGATGGGGCATGATCGGAACGGGTCAGCCCACCTTCGCCAGCGACCCGACCACGGTCATGACGCCGGACGGCGAGATCGCGATCTACGCCCGCGGCAGCGACGGCTACGTCTGGGGGACGGCGCAGAGCGGCCCCGGTAGCGCCTTCGGCGCCTGGGTGAAGATCGGGACCGGCGGCGCCGGGATCGCCTCGGAGCCCCACGTCATCATCGGCGCCAACGACACCATCGTCATCTACGCCCGCGGCACCGACGGCAAGATCCACGGCGTCGGCCAGCCCTCGCCCGGCGCGGCCTTCGGCACCTGGCAGACGATCGGCACCGGCCAGCCGACCGACGGCTTCAAGACCGCTCCCAGCGCGGTCGTGACCCCGTCCGGCGCCATCGCCGTCTACGCGACGGGCGTCGACGGCTACGTCTGGGGCAGCGGTCAGAGCAGCCCGGGCAGCGCCTTCGGCGCCTGGGGAAGGATCGGCACCGGCGGCGCCGGGGTGGCCTCCCGCCCGCAGCCGCTGATCGGCGCCAACGGCACCATCGTGATCTACGCACGGGCCACCGACAACAAGATCCGGGGTGTCGGCCAGCCGTCGAAGGGCGCCGCGTTCGGCAGCTGGACGACCATCGGCACGGGCCAGCCGGACTTCGTCGGTGACCCGACGGCGATCGTCGCGGAGTCGGGGGCGCTCGTGGTCTACGGCAAGGGCACCGACAACTGGATCTGGGGCGCCGGGCAGAGCAGCGCCGGCAGCACCTTCGGAACCTGGTCCCACATCGGGAGCTGAGCTGATCAGACACCGGCGGGCCGCGAGCAGACGCTCGCGGCCCGCCGGCCTGTCTCGTCAGAAGTGGTACGCGGTGTGGTACTCGGGCACGACCACCCGGCTGCGCGGGGAGACCCGCCGCACCGCCGCGATGAGCCCGTCGAGCCGCTCCCGGTCCTTCGGCGGCACGGGCACCGGGTTGCGCAGCTCCGTCTCGAAGTTGTCGAAGTGCACCGGCACCACGACCTTCGGCCGGTCCAGCGCGTCGAGCAGCCGCTCGGCGTAGTCGGCGGTGGCGGTGCTGCTCGGCAGCGCCACCATGGCCACGTCGGGGGCGAGGCCGGTCAGGTTCCGCGCGACGAAGTCGCTCGCGCCCATGAAGAACACCGACGGTCCGTCGGCCACCCGCACCTGGTACGCCAGCGTGTCCCCCTCCGGCAGGTCCGCGATGGTGGCCGGCCGCGCGGGCTGGCTGACCCGTACGCCGGGGAACGCCATCGAGTACGACGCGTTGCGGCTGTGCAGCGAGCTGACCACCTCCACGGTGTAGCCGCCGAAGTCCAGCACCTCCCCGCCCCGGACCGGGCTGAGCTTCCCCGACGGCAGCCCGTACGCCAGCCCGAGGTGGTAGGCGGTCAGCGTGCCGACGACCCGGGCGCCGGTGCGGCCGGCGATGTGCGGCACGTCCATGTAGTGGTCCCAGTGGGTGTGCGTGACGAGCACCGTCTCGGCCCGGTCCACGAGGGAGTCCACCACGTCGGTGCGGACCTCCAGCGGCGTGGCCGTGTCGAAGGCGCCCTTGAACAGCCCGGTGTCGATGCGGCTGAGGAAGGGGTCGACCAGGACGGTGCGGTCGCCGATGTCGATGCGCCAGGCCGTCGTACCCCACCAGCGGAAGCTGACCGGGCCGCGGCGGCGGGCGGCCGGTGCGGCGGCGACCGGGGCGGTGGCGACCGGGGCGGTGGCCGGCGGTGCGGCCTGCGCCGGGCCGGCCAGGGCGGCGCCGGCGAGCCCGCCGGCGGAGACCAGGGCGGTGCCGGCGGCGGCGTCGCGGAGGAAGCGGCGGCGGTCGAGGTTGGGCATGCGGAACTCTCCCCGTCGTGGTGCTGATCGGTCGGTGCCGAGCCAATCAGCACGCCCCCCGCCCGGTCCAAGATCCACGGCCGGATCGGCCGATACCCGCCGGCATATCGGACCAGCTCAGCGGGGCCCGACGCGGCTCGTTCCGGCCGGAAATCAGCCGGCGCGCAGCGCCTCGACGGCGGTGCGGGCCGCCTCGCCCATCGCCAGGTCGACGTCGATGCGGCGGGTGGCGAGGTGGGCGGCGCGGGCGAAGACGGCGATCGCATACCGGCCGCCGTCGGGGTACTCGGCCACGCCGGCCTCCAGGTGCAGCCCCGGCAGGCTGCCGGTCTTGCCGGCCACCCGCACCCCGGGCGGGAAGCCGGCGGCCAGCCGGGTCCAGAAGAGCTGCCGGGCCATCCAGCCCCGGACCATCGCGCAGGCCCCGGGCGGGCCGGCCTCGTCCCGCCAGACCAGGCCGAGCAGCCGGGTGATCTCGCGGGCGGTGCTCGACGTGGTGTGCGCGGGGTCGAACACCCGCATCGCGCGGACCCGCTCGGCGGGCAGGGTGGGGAAGATCCGGGCGAAGTCCGCCTCGGTGCGCGCGCCGACGTCGGCGAGCATCATCTCCACCAGGTGCCGGGGGCCGCCGACGATCCGGGTGCGCGGCAGCCCCAGCTCGGCGGCGAGCATCGGCAGCACGTCCGCGCCGACCCGGCGCAGCAGCAGGTCGGCGGCGGTGTTGTCGCTGACCGACATGGCGAAGTAGGCCAGGTCCCGCAGCGACACCTCGGCGTCGTCGGCGCAGCCGGCGATCCCCCACCCGCCGAGCCGGTCGGCGGCGGTGACCAGCACCCGCTCCTGCGGGTCGAGCTGGCCGGCGACGACCTGCCGCGCGAACTCCAGCACCAGCAGGATCTTGAAGATCGAGGCGATCACCACCTGCTCGTCGGCCCGGACCGCCACCTCCCGCCGGCCGCCGGGCTGCCCCGCGCCGTCGTCGGCCGCGTCGAGGTCGACCACGTGCAGGCTGCCGGTGACCCCGACCCGTTCGAAGATCTCCGCGATCCGCTCCGTCACCACGCTACGCACCGTAGCCGCCGCCCGCGTCGGGGCGCTGGCGTAGGGTCCGGCCGTGGACCTGCTCCGGCACCTGCGGCACTTCGTGGTGGTCGCCCGCGAGCTGCACTTCGGCCGGGCCGCCGAACTGCTCGGCATGGCCCAGCCGCCGCTGAGCCAGTCGGTGCAGCGCCTGGAGCGGGAGCTGGCGGTGGAGCTGTTCGACCGGTCCCGCCGCCAGGTGCGCCTGACCACCGCCGGTCAGCTGCTGCTCGGCGAGGCCGAGGACCTGCTCGCCGGGGAGGGCCGGCTGCGCAACCTGATGCGCCAGGTGCGCGAGGGGGTGTCCGGGGTGCTCCGGGCGGGGGTGCCCCCGGAGACGCCCGCGGTGACCCTGCGCGAGTTGCTCGACCGGCTGGCCGACCGGGCGCCCGGGCTCGACGTGGACCTGCACGAGCTGACCAGCGGCGAGCAGGAGCGGATGCTGGCCGAGGGGCGGCTGGACGTCGGTCTGCTCCACCACCCCGTCACCGACGAGGGGCTGCGCCTCGGCGCCGCCGTCGACGTACCGCTGGGGGTGCTGCTGCCGCGGGCGTCGCCGCTGGCCCGGGGCCGGGAGGTGGAGCTGGCGGCGCTGGCCGGCCTGGACCTGGTCACCGCGCCCCGGGCCACCGCGCCCGGCTGGCACGACCACCTGCTCGACGTCTGCCGCCGGCACGGATTCACGCCGGCGCGGGTCCGCCCGGCGCGCAACCCCGAGTTCCTCTTCGGGCTGGTGCTGGCCGGCGGTGGGGTCGCCGTCGAGCCCGCGGCGACGGCCCGCCGGGAACCCCGGATCGCCTGGCGGCCGATCGCCGGCTCGCCGCTGGTCAAGCGCACCTCGGCGGCCTGGCCGCGCCGGTCCGCGCACCCGGCCGCGCCGATGTTCGGGCAGCTCGCGGCGGAGGTGCTGGCCGACGGGTCCGCGCCCCCGGCGCCGCCGCCCGTGCCGGCGCCCCGGCCCTGGCCGGTGCTCTTCGACGAGCCGACCTGAGGCCGGGATCACCCGTTGGAACACCTCCGATCCGGGGTACGCCAGGGGATGGCCCGCCGGGCGTGGAAGCGGTTCCGCGCACCCGGCTTCGTGACGACCGGCGAAGGAGCCCCGATGGCGAACGCGATCCCCATCATCTCCCTGAACGACGGCAACACCATCCCGCAGCTCGGCTTCGGGGTGTTCCAGATCGACCCGAAGGACACCGTCGCCGCGGTCCGCAAGGCCCTGGAGGTCGGCTACCGGCACATCGACACCGCCGAGATGTACGGCAACGAGGCGGAGGTGGGCCAGGCGGTCCGCGAGTCGGGGCTGGACCGCGACGAGGTCTTCGTGACCAGCAAGCTGAGCAACGCCTTCCACCGGCCCGACGACGCCCGCAAGGCGTTCGAGTCGACGCTGGCCGCGTTGAAGATGGACCGCATCGACCTGTTCCTGATCCACTGGCCGCTGCCCACCCTCTACGACGGCGACTTCGTCTCGACGTGGAAGACGCTGGCGGAGTTCCAGCGCGACGGCCGGGCCCGCTCGATCGGGGTGTCGAACTTCCAGGTGCCGCACCTGGAGCGGCTGGCCGCCGAGGCGGACGTGGTGCCGGCGGTCAACCAGGTCGAGGTCCACCCGTACTTCGGCAACGAGGAGGTGCGCGCGTACGGCCACCGGCACAACATCCTGACCGAGGCGTGGTCGCCCATCGCGCAGGGCAAGGTGCTGGGCGACCCGACGGTCGTCGACGTCGCCGAGCAGGTCGGCCGGACACCGGCTCAGGTGGTGCTGCGCTGGCACGTGCAGCGCGGCGACATCATCTTCCCGAAGTCGACCACCCCGGAGCGGATCGAGGAGAACGTCCGCATCTTCGACTTCGAGCTGGACGACGCGGCGATGGAGCGGATCACCGGGCTGGACCGGGGCGAGGCCGGCCGCCAGGGCGGGCATCCGGACACCTTCGACTACCTCCCGGCGTAACACGACACGGCGGGACGGCGCAGGTAGAAGGGGGCCGGACGGCCCTCTCCTACCGTACGAAAGGACAGCGCCGCCGCGATGATGCGCCGCACTCCTCTGGTCCTGTTCGCGCTGCTGGCCCTGGCCGGGTCCACCGCCTGCGCCCCCGGCCGGGCCGCCGACGCCCCCCGCTGGTCCGCGCCGGCGTCGGCGCCGGCCTCGCCGACCGCGTCGCCGCCGCGCCCCGCCCCGACCTCCACCGCCGAGGTACGCAGCCGGGTCACGGCGGCGATGCTGACGCTGGGCACGGAGTTCCACCCGGAGACGGCGGAGCACACCGAGGAGAACAGCGACGCGTGGAAGCTGATCTCGCTGTGCCGGGACGCCCTGCCCTCGGACCGCAGGCGCACCGCCCACCGGGAGCGGATCTGGGACGGCGAGACCGTGTGGATCCGGCAGTACGTGGTCGGCTACCTCAAGGTGCCCGGCCGCAAGCTCGCCGACGAACTGCGAACCGTCCTGAAGACGTGCGAGAAGTACGAGGTGCCGGACGACGGCCGCACGTCGGTGATCGTGCGGCCGTCGCCCCCGCCGGTGCCGAACGGCCCGGACGTCGTCACGTTCTGCGAGAAGCTGATCGGCCAGGCCACGCGCCACCAGTGCACGCTGTTGCTGGTCCGGGGCAACTTCGTGGTCCAGGTGGACGTCTCGGCGGCCGACGGTGACCTGGCCGCCGGCGCCGCGTTGCTCGCCAAGGTGGCCCCGCTGGCGACCGCCGCGCTGGAGAAGGCCGCCTGAGCCTCCGCCGCGATCGTGCGGCCGGGCCGGCCGGCGGTACGGTGGGCCGCGCTGCGGCACCCCGACGTGGCCCTGGCCGCGCAACTGGTCATGCCGCCCGGCCGGCTCGGCTACACGCCGGACCTGCTCACCCCGAAGCCGCCGCTGGGCCCGCCCGACGCCGTGTTCGACGAGCAGTTGGCGGCGGCCGAGGCGACGTCAGCCGACGAGGTGGCCGTGCAGGCGCACGAACGGTTCCCGGCCGGCCGGATGCCTGTGTGCATACGGCTCTCCTTCCGTCGCCACCAAGGACGACGGGCCGGGCCGCAACGTTGAGCGGTGTCGCCGAAATCGCGTGACGATCCGTCGGGCCGCCCGGGCTATGCGGTCAGGTCGAGGCGCCAGTCGTTGGAACGCATGAGGTGCCCGGGCGGGAACTCGCCCGGATCTCCGGTGCGTTGAGCTGCCGCAGCAGGTCGAGGTCGCCCTCGCTCCACGGCTCGATGCGCACGTCGGTCATGGTGCCCCCTCTTCTCCGCCGGTGCAGTCAAGCAGCCACCACCGACGAACCGCGGTCCCGACCGGCCCGAGCGGGTCGGACCGGCAGACCGCGGCTACCTGGGCCCGGACGCGGTTGCGCCTCGCGGGGCCGCTAGATCGGATCTCGCGGGCCGCCGGCCACCGTCTCGCGCCTGAGGGGTGGGACCGGAGCGGCCGGGAGGAGGAAGCGTGGACCCACTGCGACTGGCCGTGATCATCGGCAGCACCCGGGAGGGGCGGGTGGGCGACCGGGTCGCCCGCTGGTTCGTCGACCGGGCGGACGCACACGACGGGCTGACGGTCAACGTGGTCGACCTCGCCGACTACGACTTCCCCGCCGGCTACCCGGCGGAGCCGACCCCGGCGATGCGCGCGTTCGCCGAGCAGGTGGGCCGGGCGGAGGCGTTCGTCGTGGTCACCCCGGAGTACAACCACAGCTTCCCCGCGTCGTTGAAACAGGCGATCGACTACGCGTACGACGAGTGGCAGGCGAAGCCGGTCGGTTTCGTGTCGTACGGCTGTGGTTCCGTCGGCCTGCACGCCGTCGACCAACTCCGGACGGTCTTCACCGCCCTGCACGCCGTCACGACGCGTGACGTCGTCGGTGTGGACCTGCTCTGCGGCGAGCCGACCCCGCTGGCCACCGACCAGCTGCGCCGGGACGCCCGCGTGCTGCTCGACCAGCTCTGCTGGTGGGGCCTGGCCCTGCGCGACGGCCGCGCCGCTCGCCCGTACGTCTCCTGACAGTTCGCGAAGGAAGGGTAGAGATCATGAATAGACGCAGCACCGGCCTGGCCATCGAGGCCGAGGGGCTGACCCACTCGTTCGGGGACACCCGGGCGCTGGACGGCCTGGACCTCGCGGTGCCCGCCGGCACCGTCTACGGGGTGCTCGGCCCGAACGGCGCAGGGAAGACCACGGCGGTACGGGTGCTGGCCACGCTGCTGCGCCCCGACGGCGGGCGGGCGCGGGTGTTCGGCCACGACGTCGTCCACGAGGCCGACGCCGTCCGGGCCCGGGTCAGCCTCACCGGCCAGTACGCCTCGGTGGACGAGGACCTGACCGGGCTGGAGAACCTGATCCTGCTCGGTCGGCTGCTCGGGCACGGCAAGCCGGCCGCGCGGCAGCGGGCGGACGGGCTGCTCGCCGCGTTCGGGCTGACCGAGGCGGCCGACCGGCAGGTCAAGAAGTACTCCGGCGGCATGCGGCGGCGCATCGACATCGCCGCGAGCATCCTCAACACCCCGGACCTGCTGTTCCTCGACGAGCCGACGACGGGGCTGGACCCGCGCAGCCGCAACCAGGTGTGGGAGATCGTCCGGGCCGTGGTGGCGCACGGCACCACGGTGCTGCTGACCACGCAGTACCTGGACGAGGCCGACCAGTTGGCCGGCCGGATCGCGGTGGTGGACCACGGCCGGGTGATCGCGGAGGGCACCCCGGGCGAGCTGAAATCCTCGGTCGGTTCCGGCACCGTCCACCTGCGACTGCGTGACGCGCACCGGCGACCCGAGGCGGAACGGCTGCTGCACGCGGTGCTCGGCGTGCCGGTGCAGCTCGAGCCCGACCCGGTGGCGCTGACCGCCCGCGTCGGCGGCGAGGGCGGCGACCTCGACGCCAGCGAGCAGGCCGCACGGGTCCTCGGCGACCTGGCCCGCGCCGGCATCGTCGTCGACAACTTCTCCCTCGGCCAGCCGAGCCTGGACGAGGTCTTCCTGGCCCTGACCGACCACCCCGCGGTCGGCGCCGACGAGCGGGACGAGCAGCTGGAGGCAGCCCGATGAGCAGCAACGCCACCACCACGACGGGGCCGGCCCCGTCGGTCTACGTACCGTCGGCGGAGGCGCTGGCGACCGTTCTCGCGCCCGGCACCCGGCCGCCCCGCCCGAGCCCGCTGTCGGCGTCGCTGACGTTCGGCTGGCGGGCCATGTTGAAGATCAAGCACGTGCCGGAGCAGCTGTTCGACGTGACAGCGTTCCCGATCATCATGGTGCTGATGTTCACGTACCTGTTCGGCGGTGCCCTCGCCGACAGCCCACGGGACTACCTGCAGTTCTTCCTGCCCGGCATCATGGTGACCAGCGTCGTGATGATCACCATGTACACCGGGGTGGGTCTGAACACCGACATCGAGAAGGGCGTCTTCGACCGGTTCCGGACGTTGTCGGTGTGGCGGCCCGCCGCGCTGGTCGGCATGATCTTCGGCGACGTGTTGCGGTACGTGCTGGCCGCCGTGGTCATCCTCGGCGTCGGGTTGGTGCTGGGCTTCCGCCCCGACGGCGGGCTGCTCGGCGTGCTGGGCGGCATCGGCCTGCTGGTGGTCTTCTCGTTCGCGTTCTCCTGGGTCTGGACGTTCTTCGGCCTCGTGCTGCGCAGCGAGAAGTCGGTGATGGGGGTCAGCATGATGGTGCTGTTCCCGCTGACCTTCCTGAGCAACGTCTTCGTCGAGCCGGCCACCATGCCGGGCTGGTTGCAGGCGTTCGTGAAGGTCAACCCGATCACCCAGCTGGTGGCGTCGGTGCGGGGCGTGATGTCGGGTACGCCCGACGCGTCGAGCACGATGTGGACGCTGGTGTGGAGCGCCGGCTTCCTGGTGGTCTTCGGCGTCCTGACGATGTACCGCTACAACCGCCGCTGATCCTCGCGGCGACGGGCACCACCACGGACGTGTGGTGGTGC
>NZ_JBFAVI010000037.1:0-49435 GCF_040679695.1 Micromonospora sp. NPDC052213 | reverse complement strand
CCGGGCGGCGCTGGCCCCGTACCTGGCGCTGGCCCGCAACGCGGTCACCGTCCACGCCGAGCACGGCCTGCTGCTCGGCGCGGCGTCCGCGCGCCCCGCTCGGCCGGAGTGCTCCGGCCGAGCGCCGGCGGGCGTCCGTCGAACGGGTACCCGCCCACCTGAGCGTCGACGAAGCCGAGCCGCTCCCAGGTCCCGTCCGGCCGGCGGAGGGCGAAGCCGTCCCGACCGTTGGCCACCAGCACGACGTGCCGGCCGTCGCCGGTGTCCCGCACGGTCAGCTCCTGGGCGGCGATCCGCTCCCCCCGCGGCCCCGGGTCCGGGTACTGCCGGAGGAGGACGGCCCGCTGCGCCTCGGTCACCGCCCAGGCGGGGTGCCAGCTCCGGCCCCCGTCGTCGCTCTGCTCCACCGCGAGCCGGCCGGGGACCACCCGGTAGCAGCGCGCCGGCACGGCGGTCGAGCAGCCCCGGCTGACCGGGCCGGCGACCGGCCCGTTCGTGCCGGTCAGCGCCTCGATCTCGCTCCTCGTCGGATCGCGCCACGTCACCCCGGCGTCATCGCTCATTCGCCAGTCGGGCGTGCTCCCGAAGACCTGGTCGGCGTAGCCGTGGCCGATGCCGGCCGCCAACCGTTCGTCGAGGACCGCTGCCCGGACGGCGTCGGGATAGTGGACGGGGCTGGTCGCCGCCACCGCGAGCGTCGCCGCCGGCAGCAGCACCAGCAGGCGGACCAGCCGGGCGGACCGCCGCCGCACCGGCTCCCGCCGCGCCCGGGCCCAGCACCAGCCCGCGAGGGCCAGGGCCGGCAGGGCGAGCAGGTCGGTGCGGTCCGCCCGGATCAGCGAGGGCCCGCTGACGGCGCTCCAGGCCGCCGAGGCGACGGTGGCGGCGTACCCGGTGGACTTGACCACGGTGAAGCCGGCGGCGACGAGACCGAGCCCGAGCCCGGCGGCGGTGCGGGCCGGCAGCCGCGGCGCCAGCAGGGTGAGCAGCACCGCGACCAGCGGCGGCGCGAGGACCAGGCCGGCGACGTCGCTGAGCTTGCCGGTCAGCGCGCCGGGGAAGGCCGCCTTGAGCAGGTGGTCGTTGACCACGAGGAGGACGAGGGCGGCGACCGTCGCGGGGTGCCCCAGCCAGGCCAGGGTCGCCGGCGCGCCGTCACGGTGTGGGGCCGGGACGCTCATCCGCCCACCGTCGCAGCCATTGATCTCGATCCGGCCACGGCCGGGGCGGCATCCGGTACCGGTGCGTCAGGTGCCGTCGGAGGAGTGCCCGGGGAAGAGGTGCGCGCTCGGGTCGATGGCCGCGAAGACCCGGGGCAGGTTCGTCGCCATCGCGCTGTCGACGACGATGTGCCGGCGGTCGAGCCGCAGCCCCCACTCGGCCAGCGGGCCGAGGTCGGCGGTGAAGCCGAGGGCGGCGACCACCGTGTCCACCGGCAGCAGCTCGGCGGCGGCGCCGCCGCGTACGGTGATCTCGGCGCCGGTCACCGCCCCGTCGCCGTGCAGCCCGGTCACCTCCGCGTTGACGATCATGCGCACCGGCAGTTCCAGCACCCGGGCGACGGTGGCGGCGTGGGCGCGGAACTTCTCCCGCCGGTGCGCCAGCGTCACCGAGCGGGCCAGCGGCTGGAGCGTCAGCGCCCAGTCGAAGGCGGAGTCGCCGCCGCCGACGATCAGCACGTCCCGGCCGGCCAGCTCGGTCGGCTGCGGTACGAAGTAGACGATCCCCGTACCGGCGAAGTGCTCCGCCACCGGCAGCGGGCGGGGCGTGAAGCTGCCCAGCCCGCCGGTCACGATCACCGCCCCGCAACCGAGCTGCTCGCCCCCGGCGAGGCCGAGCACCGGCCGCCCGTCGGCGTACGAGAGCTTCTCGGCGCGGGTGCCGAGCAGGTAGCGCGGGTCGAAGGGCGCCGCCTGGGCGACGAGGTTGGCGATCAGGTCCCGCCCCTTGACCGCCGGGAAGCCGGCCACGTCGTGGATCAGCTTCTCCGGGTACATGGCGGTGATCTGGCCGCCGGGCTCGGGCAGCGCGTCGACGACCGCGACGGAGAGCCCGCGGAAGCCGGCGTAGTACGCCGCGAACAACCCGGCCGGACCGGCCCCGATCACCGCGACATCGACCTCGCGCATGGGCGTACCGTCGCTTTCCGCTCACGGATCAACGCGTGCTGATCCCGACGGTAGGGCCGGCGGTGTGCCCGGGCAAGCACGTCCCACCGGCCGCACGGCCGGCGCGTCGGCGCTCAGGGCAGGGTGAGCGTGGACTCCGAGCGGTACGGGCCACCGAGGTCGTCCCGGCGGCGCCGGAAGATGATCGCGGCGACCGCCCCGCCGAGCAGCCCGAACAGGTGCCCCTGCCAGGAGATCCGCTCGTCGGTGGGGAGGATGCCGACCAGCTGCCAGCCGTAGAGCAGGCCGACCAGCAGGAAGACCGCGAAGTTCCACCAGCTCCGCTCGACGATCCCCCGCATGAGCAGGATGCCCAGGTAGCCGAAGATGACGCCGCTCGCGCCGACCACCACGGAGTTGGACGAGCCGGTGAACCACACCCCCAGCCCGCTGACCAGGACGATGACGAGCGTCGACCAGAGGAACCGGCGGGCGCCGGCGGCGAGCACGAAGGTGCCGAGCAGGATCAGCGGGATGCTGTTGCTGTAGAGGTGGTCGAAGCCGTGGTGCAGGAACGGCGAGAAGAACACCCCGTCGAGCCCGTCGATGCGCTTGGGGATGATCCCGGCGGCGGCGTCGAAGCCGGCCGCCAGCCCCTGGTCGAGGGCCTCGATGAGGAAGAGGAACGGCACCACCGCGCACATGGCGACGAAGGCCCGGCCGAGCGCGGCGTAGAACGCCTCGGTGCCGAACCGGTGCGGATCGCCGCTTCGCGGGTGCAGGGTCACCCGTCAAGAGCTATCAGGTGACGGCCCGTGCCGCCACTCCTGCGGCGATCCGTACGCCCCGACGACGGAGGCGGGGTGTGTGGACGCCCACACACCCCGCCTCCGGTCGGTCGGTCAGTACCAGCCCACGTCCTGGGAGTGCGCCCAGGCCTTGCAGGGCGAGCCGTAGCGGCCCTCGATGTAGCCGAGGCCCCACTTGATCTGGGTCGCCGGGTTGGTCTGCCAGTCGTCGGCGACCGAGCCCATCTTGCTGCCCGGCAGCGCCTGCGGGATGCCGTACGCCCCGGACGAGGAGTTGCGGGCCTTGTGGTTCCAGCCGCTCTCCTTGGTCCAGAGCTTGTCCAGACAGGGGAACTGGTCCATCCCGAAGCCGGCCTTCACCATGAGCGCGCAGCCGACCTCGCGGTTGCCGCTGAACTCCGCGCAGGACGCCGGGATCGGCCCGTCGTACGGCTTGCTCTCGGCGGCCTTCTCGGCCGCGGCCTTGGCGGCGGCCTCCCGCGCCTTCTTCCGCGACGCGGCGGCGGCCTCGGCCTCGCGGGCCCGCTGGGCGGCCTCCTTGGCCGCCGCGGCGGCGCGCAGCTTCGCCTGGTATTCGGCGGCCCGCTGCCTCGCCGACTGCACCTGGTGGGCGGCCTGGCGTTCGCGCTGGTAGTCGAACTCGGCCTCCTCCACGGCGGCGCCGACCTGCGCGGTGAGGCCCTGTTGCTGGGTCTGTCGGTCTTCGCCCAGGTAGACACCGCCGGCAACGCCCACGGAGAGCAGCGCGACAGCGGCCGTGCGGGCGCCGAACCGGCTCCACAGCCGACTCACGAAGTGGTCCCTTCGTCGGGGGCAAGGACACGGCGCGGGCACCCGTCAGGGGGTGGGTCCGCGCCGCGAGCGCCCCGACCCTGTGCCGGTCGCAGCCGACGCACCGGGGGTGGAGATGTCGGTGTGACGAACGATCACCAACGATCTTGTCGGTACGTGGGCGCTCGTTGGACACCATCGCGCACGGTGAGGCCGATGGGAAACCAACAGGCGCAATTGTGACTTGGGTCACTCAAATTATCGGCACAATCGGCCAGATAACGGTCATCAGTGCGGGATGTCCTCCAGCAGGTCCGTCACCATCGCGGCGATCGGCGAACGCTCCGAACGGCTGAGGGTGACGTGAGCGAAGAGCGGATGGCCCTTGAGCGCCTCGATCACCGCGGTCACCCCGTCGTGCCGGCCGACGCGGAGATTGTCCCGCTGAGCCACGTCGTGGGTGAGCACCACCCGCGAGCCCTGGCCGATCCGGGAGAGCACGGTCAACAGCACCCCGCGCTCCAGCGACTGCGCCTCGTCCACGATCACGAAGGCGTCGTGCAGGCTCCGGCCCCGGATGTGGGTCAGCGGCAGCACCTCCAGCAGGCCGCGCGACGTGACCTCCTCCAGCACGTTCTCGTGCACCACCGCGCCGAGGGTGTCGAAGACCGCCTGCGCCCAGGGCGACATCTTCTCCGACTCCGAGCCGGGGAGGTAGCCCAGCTCCTGCCCGCCGACGGCGTAGAGCGGGCGGAAGACCACGACCTTCTTGTGCCGCCGGCGCTCCATCACCGCCTCCAGCCCGGCACAGAGGGCCAGGGCGGACTTGCCCGTCCCGGCCCGCCCGCCCAGCGAGACGATGCCGACCGACTCGTCGAGCAGCAGGTCGAGGGCGATCCGCTGCTCGGCCGAGCGGCCGTGCAGCCCGAACGCCTCCCGGTCGCCGCGGACCAGCCGTACCGTCTTGTCGGGCAGCACCCGGCCGAGCGCCGAGCCGCGGGCGGAGTGCAGCACCAGGCCGGTGTGGCAGGGCAGCCCGGCGGCCGCGTCCAGGTCGAGCGTCTCGCCGGCGTAGAGCCGGCCGATCTGCTCCTCGGCCAGCTCCAGCTCGGACATCCCCGTCCAGGTGGGGTCGCTGGCCTGGCCGTGCCGGTACTCGTCGGCCCGCAGGCCCACCGAGGCCGCCTTGACGCGCAGCGGCATGTCCTTGCTGACCAGGGTCACCTCCCGCCCCTCGGCGGCGAGGTTCAACGCGACGGAGAGGATCCGCGCGTCGTTGGAGTCGGTGCGGAAGCCCGGCGGCAGCACACCGTCGTCGGCGTGGTTGAGCTCCACCCGCAGCGTGCCGCCGGAGTCGTTGGCCGGCACCGGGCGGTCGAGCCGCCCGTGCCTGACCCGCAGCTCGTCCAGCATGCGCAGGGACTGCCGGGCGAACCAGCCCAGCTCCGGGTGGTGCCGCTTGCCCTCCAGCTCGGAGATCACCACGAGGGGCAGGACCACCTCGTGCTCGGCGAAGCGGTGGAAGGCCGCCGGGTCGGAGAGGAGCACCGAGGTGTCCAGGACGAACGCCTGGCCGGCTGGTCGGGGCTCCTCGGCGTCGGCCGGAGCGGCGGACGGCCCGCGGCGGCTCCGGGTGGTGCGGCGGGTCGTGGCAGTCGCGGCCGTGGTCCGGTCGGCCCCGGCGGTCGTACGGCGAGTCGTCACAGGCCTGCTCCGACGGATGGGCATCCGCCACCCGCGTTCCGCCTCCTCCGGTGCCCGGGGACACGGGGTCGGATGCGGAACCCCGTGCGCGAGGTCGCAGATCCGGGCGGACCGGCTGGCTCGGGAGAACCCCGTGCCATGCCTAGACGCTAGCGGCGTCGGACCCTCCGGGCTAGAGGGCGATCGTGGATCTCCGGGGACCGGCACGTTAACAGGCGTCGGCGGCGGAACCGGCCGGGATGCATGCCCCCTGCGCGCATCCCGGCCGGTGGGACCACCGTCACCGGTCTGACGTGGTCCCGACGGTGCGTGTCCGCCGCGGACGACGCACCGTGCCCTGGGTACCGGCCGACGGGGCCTCGGGATCCCCGTCGACCGGGCTCAACCGGTCCGCCGCACGAGGGTGCCGGTCGGATGCCGCCCGGTGACCGGGGCGGCCGGCGCCGCGAACGACGAGCCGGTGTAGGTGGTGCCCGGCCGGACGACCGTGCCGGTGACGCGGGTGGTGGGCGACGGGCCGGCCAGCGCCGACGCGATGGCCGCCTGGGCGTCGCGGCGGCGTCGGTTCCAGGCGCCCCGGTCGCCGTCGAAGTAGCCCTGGCGGTAGCCGAACCGGTAGCCGATCCGGTAGCTGAGCTGCCCGTGCAGCCGTCCGGCGGCGTAGCTGGTGGCGCCGAGAACGAGGACGAGGAAGACCGCGAGGAAGGGACTCATCCGGCGGCTCCGGTGCGCCGCGGGTGCCCGGTCATCGCTCCTCCGGCTCGATCGAGGTGGGATCGGCGACCAGGAGCCGATCCAGGTCGTCCGTGCCGACCTCCTCGACCAGCTCGACGCTGATCCGGCAGCCGTCCAGGACGACCTCGGCCACCGAGGCCCGGCGGATCTCGCCGCCGGCGTCGTACACCCGGACGCTGAGCTCCGGACAGCCCAGGTGGGTACGCCAGGTGTCCCACTCGGTGCGGTCGCCGACGCTGAGCGAGAGGTAGCGGCAGCCCCGGGCGACGTAGAGGCGCCAGGGCGCGCTCAGGCCGGCGGCCACTCCCTCCGCGATCAGGCCGAAGGCCTGGGCTCGGGTGGCGAGTTCGGTCACCACACCCCCCTCGCGCCGGGGGCGTGACGCATGTGAGCACTGATCGTCTCATGCACGTGACACACCGTAGGTTGTCTCATGGGCGTGACAGTATCAGCTTTTCGTCTGTTTACTCCGCCTCTACGGGCACCTACTCTGCCCAGGTGACACCCCTCAGAAGCAGTGCCGGATCGTTTACCGGCAGGCCGACATTCGCGTCTCGTCCGCGTGACACCAGCGTGCCGGGACGGGCACGACTGGCCGGCGGGTCGTACCGTCACGACGTGACCGAGACGGCCAACGCACGGAAGATCGCCTTCGCCACCTTCGTCCGTCGGGCGCTCGACGAGGCCCGGGCCACCCGGGCCTGGACCGGCACCGAGGTCTCCCGTCGCACCGGGGTTTCCCGGCAGACCATCAACCGCTGGGTCCGGGGCGACTGGGCCAGCGACCCGGAGGCCGAGCGCGTGGTGGCGTTCTGCGAGGGCCTGGGGCTCAACCCGGCGACCGCCTTCGTCGCGCTGGGCTGGGACCGCACGGCGACGCCCCGCAGCACCCCCACCCCGCCGCCGATGGACCCCGACGTCGAGGCGCTGCTGCGCCGCCTCGTCGATCCCGACGTCTCGGACGCGGAGAAGTTCCACATCCGGGAGACCATCCGTTACCTCGCATATCGCCCGACCATGCCGGCCGATGTCCGAAAACGAGGTAAACAGGCCGGCTAGTTCCTCAGATGGCGAAAGAACAGCAGGTCAGACCCATTCGTTTCGCTCCGGGGCCGGAACGGGCACGCTAGCGTCCCTATTCGTACTGCTTGGGCTCGTCGTCGGCGGGGGGACGGGACAAGGCCGAACCCAGCCCTGCGGGACAGAAGGAGGGGTCTGTCCATGACCCTGAAGTGGACGGCAGTCGTCATCGCCACCGTGTCGGTGACACTGGGCGTGACCGGAAACGTGGTGACGCTGGCGGTGAACGGCGGGCAGCTTCCCCTGCTCGTCAACCTCCTCGCGCTCACCACCGCCGGCACCGCGGTCGTCCTGGCCGTGGTCGCCGAGCTGCACGACCGGCTGAACGACCGGATCAGCGCGCTCGCCGACTTCCTGGTGAGCCGGCTCAAGGAGATCGAGGAACGCAGCGGCGACCGGAACACCGGGTTCGTGGAGGGCTACCTGCTCAGCCACGGCCAGGAGGCGGCCGTCGTGCCGTTCGGGCGACGGGGACGGGGAGCCGCCGAACGCTGACCCCGCCAGGCCCGCCTCCCGCGCCGACCGCGCCCTTCGGACGCCGGCCGGACCCCACTCGTGCGGCCGGGATTGAGCCGACCCGGCCGGGGTACGCTGACGCGCGTGCCGCCGTTGAACCAGGGCAACCAGCAGCCGAAGACCCCGTTGGACGCCGACCGTGCCTGGCGGACGACCGCCGGGCGGGCCGCCGCGACGGTGCTCTTCTTCGACTTCGACGGCACCCTGGCGCCGGTCGACGACGACCCCACCGCGGTGCGGCCCGCGCCGAACGTGCTCGCCGCGATCGAGGCGCTCGCCCCCGTCGTACGGCGGGTCGCGATCGTCTCCGCGCGACCGGTCGAGTTCCTCCGCGACCACCTCGGCGGGCTGGCCGGGATCGACCTGTACGGCCTCTACGGCCTGGAGCACAGTCACTCGGGCGGCGAGACCGTGACCGAGCCGGCGGCCCTGCCGTGGGTGCCCACCATGGCCGAGCTGGCCGAGCTGGCCCGGGCCGAGCTGCCCGAGGGCGCGCTGGTGGAGTACAAGCGGCTCTCCGTGGCGCTGCACTGGCGTACGGTGCCGCAGCTCGGCGACACCGTGGAGCGGTGGGGCCGGGCCCAGGCCGAGCGGCTCGGGCTCAAGGTCCAGGCCGGGCGGATGGTGCTGGAAGTCAAGCCGCCGGTCGACCGGGACAAGGGCATGGTGATCGACGAGGTGGTCCGGGACGCCCGGGGCGCCTGGTACTTCGGCGACGACGTCTCCGACATCAAGGCGTTCGCCGCGCTGCGGGCCCGGGCCGCCGCCGATCCGCACTTCTTCGGCGTCTGTGTCGCCGTCGCCAACCCGGAGACCGGCCACGAGGTCGCGGAGGCCGCCGACCTGACCCTGGACTCCCCCGCCGCGCTCGGCGACTTCCTCACCGCCGCCGCCCACCACCTCACCTGACTGTGAGCATGGCGGGGTCGGGAGGTCAGGCCCCGTAGCGGCGCTGCCGGTTGGCGTAGGAGCGCAGGGCGCGGAGGAAGTCGATGTGGCGGAAGTCCGGCCAGTTGAGTTCGCAGAAGTAGAACTCCGAGTGCGCGGACTGCCAGAGCATGAAGCCGGACAGCCGCTGCTCGCCGCTGGTGCGGATGACCAGGTCCGGGTCGGGCTGGCCCCGGGTGTAGAGGTGCTCGGCGATGTGCTCGACGTCCAGCACCTCGGCCAACTCCTCGATGGTGCCGCCGGAGGCGGCGTGCTCCAGCAGCAGGGAGCGCACCGCGTCGGTTATCTCCCGCCGGCCGCCGTAGCCGACCGCGATGTTGACCTCGGCCCCGCCACTGCGCTCGCGGGTGCGCTCCTCTGCGGCCTTCAGCGCCGCGGCGGTCGACGCCGGGAGCAGGTCGAGCGCGCCGACCATGCGCAGCCGCCAGGGGTTTCCCTCCTCGGCCAGCTCGACCACGAGGTCCTCGATGATCTGCAGCAGCGGGTCCAGCTCGCTGGCCGGCCGGCGCAGGTTGTCGGTGGCCAGGAGGTAGAGCGTGACGTGCGCGATGCCGGCCTGGTCGCACCAGCCCAACACGTGCTTGATCTTGGCGGCGCCGACCCGGTGCCCGTCGTTCGGGTCGACGTAGCCCATCTCCCGGGCCCACCTGCGGTTGCCGTCGCACATCACGCCGACGTGTCGGGGCACCGGCTTGCCCGCGAGCTTGGCCGTGAGGCGACGCTCGTACACCGAATAGATCAGGTCCCGCAGAGTCATCACCTTGCAGCGTAGCGACCTGTCCCGCCGATCACCCCCTCGGATGGCGTTCCCACGCCGCCAGACCGATGCCGATCATGCCCAGCGTGCGGGCGTCGAGCTGCCCGTCGCCCAGCCCCAACTCGACCACCGTCCGGTAGACCCGGTCGTCCCGGCGGGCCGCCCGGACCGCCGCGTCGACGACCCGCCGGCGCCGGGCCAGCCAGGCCGCGAACGAGCTGTGCCGCAGGTGGGCGCCGAGCCGGCGGCGCAGCGCCGCCGCGTACCGCCGGGCGGCCTGCTCAGGCGGGCCGGCCGCCGCCGCGCCGGCGAGCGCGCCGGAGAGCAGGGCGTAGAAGATCCCCTCGCCCGTGAACGGATTGATCAGCGAGAGCGCGTCGCCGGCGAGCAGCACCCGGCCGCGCCCGGGCGGCGGGCGGTGCGTCGACAGCGGCAGGTGGTGCGCCCGCAGGTCGGTCACCGTGGCCAGGTCCGTGCCGGGCAGCAGCGCGCCGAGCCGGTCGACCAGGTGCGCCCGGCTCAGCGGCTCCCCCCGCAGCACCTCCCCGTACCCGACGTTCGCCCGGCCGTCGCCGATCGGGAACGACCAGGCGTACGCCGGCCAGCGCGGCGCCGAGGTGACGATGAGCTGTTCGGGCGGGCCGGGCAGCGCCGGGGCGTACCCCCGGATGGCGAGCGCCAGGTGGCGGTCGGGGTTCACCCGGTGCCCGAGCGTCCGCCGGACCACCGACCCGGCGCCGTCCGCGCCGACCACCACCCGAGCGGCCAGCTCCCCGTCGAGCACCACCCGGTCGGCGCGGACCTCCACCCGCCGCACCGCGTGCCGGCGCAACCGCGCGCCGGCCGCGACGGCCGCCGCCACCAGCCGGGCGTCGAAGACCGTCCGGGGCACCGTGTACGCCGGCCGGGGCAGCGCCCGGGCCACCGTGCCGCCACCGGGCCCGACCAGACGCAACGCCGGCAGCGGCGCGTGCCCGGCCACCGCGTCGGGCACACCCAGCTCGGCGAGCACGTCCAGCGCATGCGCCGCGATGCCGTCCCCGCACGCCTTGTCCCGGGGAAAGTCGGACCGGTCCAGCAGCAGGACGCTCGCCCCCGCCCGCCGGGCCGCCAGCGCGGCGGCCGACCCGGCCGGACCGGCCCCGACCACCACCACGTCGAACTCGTCGCTCACCGCGTCGCCTCCCTCCGGCCGGCGTCACCGGCCCGCCCCGGCCGACGCCGGCAACCCGTCCTGCCCGGCCATTCACCGGTCCGGCGATTCGTCTTGCCCGGCTATTCGGCGTGATCGGCGATCCGTCGTGCTCTGCAAACCGTCGTGCCCGGCGAACCGGCAGTGCCCGGCGACCGTCGGGTCCGGTCACCGCCCCGCCGGTCCGACTGCCTCCCGGCCTCCTGACCTTTCGGCCTCCTGACCTTTCGGCCTTCCGGCCTTCCGGCCATCCTGCCGTCGCGCACGCGCAGCGCGCCGATGCCGCACCGGCACGTCCGTCAGCACGTCGTCGACCCGGCACCGACCAACGGCTCGAGCCCTGTCGAGCTGCCCGCACAGGCGGGGCACCAGCCGGGCGGCCAGCCTCGTCATTCCGGCGGTCCCATGGACGGGGCAGCTCGACAGCGCTCGACGGGGGGTCCCCGCGGCACCCGTGATCTGTCCCGGACTCGTCGCTCCGTCAGGCCGGTGCGGCGCGCCCGGTTGACCCGGCCCGGCTCGGTTCGCCCGGTGCGCTCGGGCTCATCCGGCGCGCTCGGGCTCACCCGGCGCGCTCGGTTCGCTCGGCGCGGGTCACGCGCCACAGGCCGTAGAGCGTCAGGGCGGCGGCGGCCAGCAGCGGGCCGCCGTCGCGGACCAGCCCGTCCAGCCCGAGCAGCCACCAGCACAGCGGCAGGTCGACGGCGAGGACGACGACGGTCACCGCCACCAGCAGGATGCGCGCCCAGCCCTTGCCGCGCATCAGGAAGGCGGTGCAGAACAGTACCGCGTAGCTGGTCACGATGCCGGCGACGAACCAGAACAGCACTGCCGGCGCGGCGGTCAGCCGGTCGTCCAGCACGGCGCCGCCGGCGACCAGGGCCGGGACCAGCATCAGCGGGCTGTAGGTGAACGCGGCAACCCGGCTGGTGAGCAGCCAGCCGTTGACCTCGGGCCGACGGGGTGGGGTCTCCCGCCAGGAGATGCCACTACGGTCGATGACCAGCCGGGGCCGGTGGCGGACCAGGTGCCCGGACACCGCGGGCGAGCGGTAGAGCAGCCAGATCACGGCCGCGCAGAGGGCGGTGATCAGGGCGAACCCGAGCAGCCCGGGCAGCGGCGGCACGCCCTGCCGGGGCACGATCAGCCGCCCGACGGCGAACACCGTGGTCACCGCGAGGATCAGCCCGAACGGCCGGGCCACCGTCCGGCCGCGACGGACGTGCCCGATCAGCAGCAGGAAGCCGAGCGAGCGGAGCATGGCCCAGCCGGTGCGTACGGCCAGCCCGAAGCCCTGCTCCGGGGCGTACCACCAGTTGAGCAGCTCGACCACGACGGTGGCCGCCGCGGTCAGTGCGAGCAGCGTGGTCAGCGCCCGGACGGCGGACGGCCGCCGGACCTCGGTCGCGGCGGCCGTCCTCATGAGGACCGATGATGCCCGGTACGGGCGTCGATCACACCTGTCGTCAGCGCTGCGGCTCCGCGTCGAGCCGGGCGCGCAGCGCGTCCAGCTCGGCCCAGAGCACGCCCGGCAGCTTGTCGCCGAACTTCTCGAACCACTCGGTGACCAGCGGGAGCTCGTTGCGCCACTCCTCCGGGTCGACCTTCAGCGCGATCCGGACGTCCTCCGGGGTCATGTCCAGGCCCTCGACGTCGAGCGCGTCCTGGGCCGGGACCATGCCGATCGGCGTCTCCACCGCCTCGGCGCGCCCCTCGATCCGCTCGACGATCCACTTGAGGACGCGGGAGTTCTCGCCGAAACCGGGCCAGAGGAAGTTGCCGTCCGGGTCCTTGCGGAACCAGTTGACGTAGTAGATCTTCGGCAGCTTGGACTCGTCGCCGTCGGCGCCCTTGCCCATCTCGATCCAGTGCCGGAAGTAGTCGCCGGCGTGGTAGCCGATGAACGGCAGCATCGCCATCGGGTCGCGCCGGACGACGCCGACCGCGCCGGAGGCGGCGGCGGTGGTCTCCGAGGAGAGCGTCGCGCCCATGTAGACGCCGTGCACCCAGTCGCGGGCCTCGGTCACCAGCGGGATGGTGTCCCGGCGACGGCCACCGAAGAGAATCGCGTCGATCGGCACGCCGTTCGGGTCGTAGTAGTCCTCGGCCAGGATCGGGCACTGGGTGATCGGGGTGCAGAACCGGCTGTTCGCGTGCGAGGAGAGGTTTTCGCTCTCCGGCGTCCAGTCGTTGCCCTTCCAGTCGATAAGGTGCGCCGGCGGCTCACCCATGCCCTCCCACCAGATGTCCCCGTCGTCGGTCAGGGCCACGTTGGTGAAGATGGAGTTGCCGCGGTCCAGCGTCCGCATCGCGTTGGCGTTGGTCTTCCAGTCCGTGCCGGGCGCGACGCCGAAGAGGCCGTACTCGGGGTTGACGGCGTAGAGGCGGCCGTCGGGGCCGAAGCGCATCCAGGCGATGTCGTCGCCGATGGTCTCGACCTTCCACCCCGGAACGGTCGGCTCGAGCATGGCGAGGTTGGTCTTGCCGCAGGCCGACGGGAACGCCCCGGCGACGTGGTAGACCTTGCCCTCCGGCGAGGTGATCTTGAGGATGAGCATGTGCTCGGCGAGCCAGCCCTCGTCGCGGCCCATCACGCTGGCGATCCGCAGCGAGTAGCACTTCTTGCCGAGCAGGGAGTTGCCGCCGTAGCCGGAGCCGAAGGACCAGATCTCCCGGGTCTCCGGGAAGTGCGAGATGTACTTCGTCTCGTTGCACGGCCACGCCACGTCCTGCTGCCCGGGGGCCAGCGGGGCGCCGATGGAGTGCAGCGCGTGGACGAAGTCCGCGTCGTCGCCCATGGCCTCCAGGACCTTGGCGCCCATCCGGGTCATGATGCGCATGGAGGCGACCACGTAGGGGCTGTCGGTGATCTCGACGCCGAACATGGGGCTCTCGGCCTCGACCGGGCCCATGCAGAACGGGATGACGTACATGGTGCGCCCGCGCATGCAACCGCGGTACAGCTCCGTCATCGTCCGCTTCATCTCGGCCGGCGCCATCCAGTTGTTGGTGGGGCCGGCGTCCGCCTCGTCGACGGAGCAGATGAAGGTGCGCTCCTCGACCCGGGCGACATCCGTCGGGTCCGTCCGCGCGTAGAACGAGTTGGGCTTCTTCTCCGGGTTGAGGCGGATCAGGGTGCCCGCCTCGACGAGCTCATCGGTGAGGCGCCGCCACTCCTCGTCGGACCCGTCCACCCAGACGACACGATCGGGGGTGGTCAGTTCAGCGACCTCACGGACCCAGGCGAGCAGTTTGGGGTGGGACGTCGGGGCCTGATCGATACCCCGAACGGTAGCCGGAGCAACCATGACACATCTCCTTGGTGGTCGACGCTGACCGGTCTATGGGATGCACGAGTCTTGACGGCGCTGGGCGCCCTTACGGCGCGGTGCGTCGCCCTTCGTGGAAACCTGGGATTGGCCTCAGCGTAAACCGGGTGGCGTCGCCAGTCAGTGGGACTGGTTGTGAAGAACTGCACAAGGTGCGGTCACGCTGCGGCATCACGAGCTAATACCCGCTTTCGCGCGCAGTTTCACGCAAATCCTGTGGGAAACACCGATGGCCGACCCGCCGCGTCCCGTCGACGGACTCGCGAACCGTCCCGCCTCGACCGCCCCGACTCGTTACGCTCTGTCCACAGGCGCACACCCGTGCGGGTCGCCCGTCGTTGCTACCCGTGTGGGATGCAACCAGCCGGTAGGCTCGGCGTCGTGGCCGCGACGATGACCGGGGAGCCAGGCTCCCGGCAGACCCGCCCGGGTCTGGCCCACGCACTGGTCGAGCGTTTCGGCCACCTCGTCCGCGAGATGAGCAAGTTCGCCACCGTGGGCGGGATCGCCTTTCTGATCGACTTCGCGCTCTTCAACTACATGACGAGCGTGCGGGGCGTCGAGCAGGTGACCGCGAAGACCGTCTCGACGGTGATCGCGGCGACCGTGGCGTTCGTCGGCAACCGGTTCTGGACGTGGCGGCACCGCAAGCGCTCCAACCCGGCCCGCGAGTACGCGCTGTTCTTCTTCTTCAACGGCGTCGGCCTGGGGATCGCGGTGGCCTGCCTGGCCATCAGCCGCTACGGCCTGGGCAGCATCTGGCCGGAGGTCTTCCAGACCCCGTTGGCCGACAACATCGCCAGCTTCATCGTCGGCACCGGGCTCGGGACGCTGTTCCGATTCTGGTCCTACCGACGGTTCGTCTTCGTGGAAGCGGGAACCCCAGCCGTTCCGGAAGTGAAGCACGACCGAGACCACCGGGCGTGACCTGCCGCCCACCTCGTCCCGGCCGGAGCCTCCCGGCCCCGCCCACTGCCCTAAGGTGTTCCGCATGCGTCTTGTCCGTCTGCTGCCCGAGCGCTGGCAGAAGTTCATCCACGAGGCGCTCAAATTCGGCATCGTCGGCGGCGTCAACACCGTCATCAATTACGCGGTGTTCAATGCCCTGGCACTCACCGTTTTTGTCGACGGCCAGTTGAAGGCGACGGTCATCGCCACCATCGTGGCGACCATCACGTCGTATCTGATGAATCGCCACTGGACGTACCGCGACCGCCCGAAGTCGGCGATGCGACGCGAATACGCCCTGTTCTTCCTCTTCAACGGAGCCGGCCTGCTCATCGAACTGGGCGTCCTCGCCGCCGCCAAGTACGGCCTGGGCGTGACCAGCCTGCTGGCCCTGAACGTGGCGAAGACCGGCGGCGTGCTGCTCGCGACGCTGTTCCGGTTCTGGTCCTACCGGACGTTCGTCTTCCAACCGGCACCGGCCCACGCCGCCGAGACCTGGCACAGCATCCCGCGCGACGAGTGGGACACGATGGCCGAGATGGACCCGGTGGCGGAGCTGGCCGAATCCATCTCCGAGCTGGAGGAGGCGCAGCCACCACCGGGCGCCGAACGGCACGGCCCGGCCCCCGTGCCGGCGACCGGCCAGAGCGCCCCGCTCCAGGGCCGCCCCGTGCCGCTCGACGCCGGCATCGGCGGCTCCCTGGACCGGGAGCTGGAGGCCGAGCTGGCCGCCGAACTCCAGGCCAGCACCCGCCGCACCCCGCGCCGCTGACCCGCCACGCCCCGCGCCGCCGCGCCGTTACCGTGCGGCGGGCGGGCAGGCGTGGGGCCGGGCTTCAGGCGGTGGGGTCGCGCAGCGGCTTCCCCTCGTTCATGTCCGCCAGGATGTCGCGCATCTCGGCGTCGCCGAGGGAGTGCTTGTCGTGGTGGGCCTCGACCAGCTCGTAGAGCTTGGTCTGGACCTGGCCGACCCCAGGCACGTCGTGCAGGACGGACTGCCCGCGCTCGCCGGCGGACTCGATGGTCAGGGTGCCGCAACCGAGCAGGCGCTCGACGAACCGCTGGTTCATCGCGTGGTCGTTGACCCGGGTGAGCGGGATGTCCCGCCGGTCGCGGGAGAGCACGCCGTGCTGGAGCAACACCCGCTCGTTCGTGAAGAGGTAGTGGGTCGTCCGCCAGACCAGGAACGGCCAGAGCGCCAGCCAGAGCACCGCCACCAGGGCCAGCACCCCGATCACGGCGAGCGCGATCGAGCCGCCCCCGCCGGACGGCAGCAGGACCATGCCGGCCACCACCGCCGCGACGGCGAGCACGAGCACCGCGACCGGCCGGATCAGCGCCTTCCAGTGCGGGTGCAGGTGCAGCACGACATGCTCGTCCTCGGTGAGCACGTCATCGGGGAACGCCACGGGAACCTCCTCGCAGAAACGGACGCGCTGACCGTAACCGCTCTCCCTCCCGCCGCGACATCAGCCGCGCGGCGATCCCGCCCCCGAGATCTTGCGGTGTCGGCCCCCGTCTGCGGCTCTCGCCCCGTTCGCCACGGCAAGGTGCAAGCTCGCGGGAAGGGGAGGGCCGAGGTCAGCGGAGGTGGAGGACGTCGCCGGCGGCCAGGGCGCGCACGCCCGTGGGGGTGGTGACCAGCAGTCGGCCGTCGGCGTCCACGCCGGTCGCGGCGCCGGTGATCTCCCCGCCGCCGGGCAGCAGCACGCGTACCTGGCGGCCGATCGTCGCGCAGGCGGGCAGGTAGGCGTCGCGCAGCCCGCTGGCGACCGCGTCCCCGCCGGCCGAACGCCAGCGGGCGTACCAGTCGGCGACCGAGCGGAGCAGGGCCCGCAGCAGCGGATCGCGGTCGGTGGCCGCCGCGCCGGCCAGTTGCAGCGAGGTCGCCGGCAGGCCGGTCGGGTGCTCCGGCAGCTCGTCGGCGCGGAGCGTGACGTTGAGGCCGATGCCGAGCACGATCGCGGGCGGCTGCGCCGGCGAGTCCCCCGGCACCGCCTCGGCGAGGATCCCGGCGCACTTCGCGTCGCCGATCAGCAGGTCGTTGGGCCACTTCAGGCCGGCGTCCAGCTCGGCCAGCCGGGCCACCGCCTCGACCAGGGCCACGCCGGCGAGCAGCGGCAGCCAGCCGTACCCCGACGGGGGCACCGGCGACCAGCCACGGTCGGTGACGGCCTCCCCCGGCCGGAGCAGGACGCTGGTGGCGATGCCCGCCCGCGCCGGTGACTGCCACGCCCGGCCGCGCCGGCCGCGCCCGGCGGTCTGCCGCTCCGCGACCACCACCAGCCCCTCCGGCTCGCCGGACCGGGCCGCCTCGGCGACGTCCGCGTTGGTCGAGCCGGTCTCGACACGCAGCTCCAGCCGCGCCCACGGCCCGTGCGGGGCGACCAGCGCCCGCCGCAACCGGGCCGCCGACAGCGGCGGACGGTCCAGATCGGTGTACGGCGAGCCCGGCATCCCGCCAGCCTACGGCCCGCCCGACGCCCACCCGCCGGCCGCCGGGCGGGCGTCCGTGGGCGTCGTCGCCGAGCGGTCGCCGGGCTGAGGCGAACTGCACAGGGGCGACGGCCTGAACCATCGTTATATTCCCAGGGTGACTACCGAGACCGGGATCAACATCCACAGCACCGCGGGAAAGCTGGCTGACCTGGAGCGACGGGTCGACGAGGCGGTGCACGCCGGGTCGGCGCGCGCGGTCGAGAAGCAGCACGCGAGGGGCAAGAAGACCGCCCGCGAGCGGATCGAGATGCTGCTCGACGAGGGTTCCTTCGTCGAGTTGGACGAGCTGGCCCGGCACCGGTCCACCAACTTCGGGCTGGACAGGACCCGTCCGTACGGCGACGGCGTGATCACCGGCTACGGCACCATCGACGGCCGCCAGGTCTGCGTGTTCGCCCAGGACTTCACGGTCTTCGGCGGCTCCCTCGGCGAGGTCTTCGGCGAGAAGATCGTCAAGGTGATGGACCTGGCCATGAAGATCGGCTGCCCGGTCGTCGGCATCAACGACTCCGGCGGCGCCCGCATCCAGGAGGGCGTGGCGTCGCTCGGGCTCTACGGCGAGATCTTCTTCCGCAACGTCCGGGCCAGCGGCGTCATCCCGCAGATCTCCCTGATCATGGGCCCGTGCGCGGGGGGCGCCGTCTACTCCCCGGCGGTCACCGACTTCACCGTGATGGTCGACCAGACCTCGCACATGTTCATCACCGGCCCCGACGTCATCAAGACCGTCACCGGCGAGGACGTGGCGATGGAGGAGCTGGGCGGCGCCCGTACGCACAACTCCCGCAGCGGCAACGCGCACTACCTCGCCAGCGACGAGGAGGACGCGATCGAGTACGTGAAGGCGCTGCTGTCGTACCTGCCGTCGAACAACCTGGACGAGCCGGTGGTCTACGAGGCCCCCGCGGACCTCTCCGTGAGCGACGAGGACCGGGAGCTGGACACGCTGATCCCCGACTCGGCGAACCAGCCGTACGACATGCACCGGGTCATCGAGCACGTCCTGGACGACGGCGAGTTCCTGGAGGTCCAGCCGCTCTACGCGCAGAACCTGATCATCGGCTACGGCCGGGTCGAGGGGCGTCCGGTCGGCGTGGTCGCCAACCAGCCGATGCACTTCGCGGGCACCCTGGACATCGCCGCGTCGGAGAAGGCCGCCCGGTTCGTGCGCACCTGCGACGCGTTCAACATCCCGGTGCTGACCTTCGTGGACGTTCCCGGCTTCCTGCCCGGCACCGGCCAGGAGTGGGACGGCATCATCCGTCGCGGCGCGAAGCTCATCTACGCGTACGCCGAGGCCACCGTCCCGAAGGTCACCGTCATCACCCGCAAGGCCTACGGCGGGGCGTACGACGTGATGGGCTCCAAGCACCTCGGCGCGGACCTGAACTTCGCCTGGCCGACCGCGCAGATCGCGGTGATGGGCGCGCAGGGCGCGGTGAACATCCTCTACCGGCAGGAGCTGGCCGCCGCCGAGGACCCGGCCGCCGTGCGGGCCGAGAAGATCACCGAGTACGAGGACACCCTCGCCAACCCGTACATCGCGGCCGAGCGCGGCTACGTCGACAGCGTCATCCCGCCGCACGAGACCCGCACGCAGATCGTCCGCGCCCTGCGGGTGCTGCGTACCAAGCGCGAGACCCTGCCCCCGAAGAAGCACGGCAACATCCCGCTGTAAGGACATTTCCGGAGGTCCCCGCGTCGTCGTGGAGGCGGGGACCTCCGTTCAGCAGCCGGGGTTCGCCGCCGCGCACATCCGGTGCGCCGCGGTCCTGCCCAACGCTTCCAGCTCGGCGTGACTCAGGCCACGGCCGGGACGGACGCCGTCGACCGTGTCGGCGACGGCGCCCGGGCCGGTCGCGACCACGGTGACCAGGTCACCGACCCGCACCACCATGGTGACCTCGACCGCCGGGGTCGCGGCCACCACCTTCCCGTCGCCCGCGCGGTGGGGGGGCAGCGACACGTGGCGCAGCATCACGGACTCGTCGCCGGCGAAGCCGCTGGCCGGCGTTTCCCACCGGTGCGTCTGGACGGTCGGCACCGTGCGGCCGTCCACGAACGCGGAGCCGGCGAGCTGCCATTCCGCACAGGCGTTGAGCAGCAGCCCGACGAGGCCGAAGACCAGCCGCCCCTGGCCCGGGTCGACCCGGTACACGTCCTGGCTGAGCACCGGTTGCCGCGTCGTCGGGTCCACCGGCGCCCGGAGCAGGGTCTGGGACCGCGAATAGCGGGACGTGGCCGGGCCCGACGGCACACCCCGCTCGCGGCCGCAGGACTCCAGCACCGGGTCGACCCGTACCGGCTCCACCACGCCCGTCTCACCGAGCTGCGCACCCGTCTTCAGGGGCACGTCCCCGGGGGCGAGCAGGGCCTCCTGCGGGATCTCGGCCGACGCGGCGTGCGCCGGAGACACCAGGGTGGCGGCGACCGGGGGCGGCGGCGACACCGGCCGCCCGGCCACCGCGTACGCGGAACCCGACATCACGGCGAGCACCGCGACCGCCGCCGTCAGCGCCGTACGCCGGCTGCGCCGGCGGGCCCGGGCGCGGATCTCGGCGGGCTCCGGCCAGCGGACGGCCCGCAGGTCCCGGTGCAGCCGGTCGACGAACCTCGTCTCGTCACGCATCGGCGGCCTCCTTCAGATCAGAGACGGCGAGCAGCCCGGCCAGCGCGGCGCGCCCCCGGGAGAGTCGGGCCTTGACCGTGCCCACGGGGGCGTCGGTCTGCCGGGCCACCTCGGCCACCGGCATGCCGACCAGGTAGTACAGGGCGATCGCGGTGCGCTGCTCCTCGGGCAGCCGGCGCAGCGCGGCGACCACGTCGACGGTGTCGGGATCCGGGCCGGGAACGGTTTCGGTGGCGCCGTGCCGCAGGTAGGCGCGGGCGCGGCTGCGCAGGCTGCGCCAGCGGCTGACCGCGATCCGACTGGCCACCACCCGCACCCACGCCTCCGGCTCCTCGTACGCGCTCACGGTCGACCAGCGCTGCCAGGCGCGCACGTACGCCTCCTGCACGGCGTCCTGCGCCTCGGCGAGGTCACCGGTGAGCACGTAGACGAAGCCCAGCAACCGTTGCCGGCTGCCCCGGTAGAACTCGTCGAAGCCGTCGACGTCCGGCACCCTGCTACCTCCCCCGTGACGGTCGCAGGGGACACGCGCCGGCGGGGGCCGTCGGTTGCCCGGTCAACCGATCATTTTCGCCGGCTCCGCCGGCCGGAACCCGCCGACCGCGCCCGCTCCGATGATCACGTGTCGCACGGGCCCATTCTGCCCGCAGCGCTTCCGCGCCCCTCCCCGGCGACGGCGGATTGCCTGGTCGGGCGTGGTGTCTGCCCCGTACTTCCCCGTGCCGGGTCGGCGCCGCTCAGAGCGTGATGCCGGCCTCGGCGAGGATCGGGCCGGCGAGCAGCAGCGCGCCCGCGCCGAGGGCTACCAGGTTGACCAGGGCGAACACGGTGACCCAGAAGAACGCGGGCAGCGGGGTGATCCCGGCGAGCTGGTCGGCGTCGGAGGCGGGCATCCGTCCCCGGGAGCGCAGCCGTTGCAGCTCCACCACGGGTCGCACGCCGCCGAGCAGCAGGAACCACACCCCGGTGTACGCGAACGCCGCCTGCACCTGCGGCGTGGCGTACCAGGAGACGGCGAGCACCACCCCGCCGGTGACCAGCAGCGAGAGCACGCCGAAAACGTTGCGGATCATGACCAGCATGGCCAGTAGCAGCGCCACGGCGACCCAGAGCAGCAGGGTGATCCGGTTGCCGCCGAGCAGCCACGCGCCGGCCAGCCCGACCAGCGGCGGGGCGACGTAACCGGCCAGCAGGGTGAGGATCATCCCCGGGCCGGCGGGCCGGCCGGCGGAGAGGGTGAGCCCCGAGGTGTCCGAGTGCAGCCGGATGCCGTGCAGCCGGCGGCCGGTGAGCAGCGCGACCAGCGCGTGCCCGCCCTCGTGGGCGATGGTGACGGCGTTTCGGGCGATCCGCCAGGGCAGCCGGGTGGACACGACCACCAGCGCGACGGCGGCGGTCAGCAACACCAGCAGGGGCGGTGGGTCCGGCTGCGCCGCGAACAGCTTGTCCCAGAGACCGCCGAGCCCGTCGATCGACACCATGGGGCGCGAGCCTACCGGCCCGGACTGTGTCGCTACGCCCTCGTCGGTCCGTATCGTGTGAAGCTGACCTGGTGGCGATCGGAGCGGGAGGTGGACGCCGGTGAGCGCGGCACCCCTGGAACCCCACATCGGCCTGTGGACGGAGGCCGAGTACCTCGCCATGGGCGAGACGCCGAACCGGATCGAACTGCTCGACGGGAGCCTGATCGTGAGCCCTGCCCCGAGCAAGCGACACCAGCGGGTGTCGCGGCTGCTGGCCAACAGCCTCGACGGCGCGGCCGGAGCCCTCGCGGTATTCGAGGCGGTGAACGTCCGGCTCGGGGTTGACCGGATCGTCATCCCGGACGTCGTCGTCGCTGACACCGACGACGAGGGCACCGTGGTCGAGGCGGGCGAGGTCGTCCTCGTCTGCGAGATCGTCTCTCCGGGGAACGCGGCGGCCGACCGACTGGTCAAGATGCAGCTCTACGCCATCGCCCGGATTCCCTGGTATCTGCTGGTCGAGCAGGACGGCCAGACCCACTCGTTGCGGCTGTTCCGGCTGGACGGTGCGCACTACGTCGAGGACCAGGTCGCCAAGGCTGGCGAGCGCCTCACCCTGACCGAGCCGTTCCGCTGGGGTGTCGACCCGGCTTCGCTCCGCTGATTCCAACGTCAGTCGTCAATGTAAATTTGTTTAGCGCCCCTTGTGATCGAGGATGCTTACCTCCAAAGATGGTCGTCAATCCCATCGGCGTCCTTGGAGGCATCCATGACCCGTACCAGACCATCGCTGCGCAGAATGCTCGCCACCGGCCTCACCGTGCTCGCCACCGTGGCGGCGGGGCTCGTCGCCACCAGCACCCCGGCGGCCGCGGCCACCACGCCCGGCATCGACGTCTCGCGCTACCAGGGCAGCATCAACTGGACGAGCGTGCGCAACGCCGGGATCCAGTTCGCCTTCATCAAGGCCACCGAGGGCACGAGCTACAAGGACCCGAACTTCAACAGCAACTACACCAACTCGTACTACGCGGGGGTGATCCGGGGGGCGTACCACTTCGCCCGGCCGAACATCTCCTCCGGGGCGATCCAGGCGAACTACCTGGCCTCCAACGGCGGCGCCTGGTCGGCCGACAGCCGCACCCTCCCCGCCGCGCTGGACCTGGAGGCCAACCCGTACAGCGGAGGGTACTGCTACGGCCTGAGCACGTCCGGGATGCGCAGCTGGGTCCAGGACTTCCTCAACACCTACCGCTCGCGTACCGGCCGCTACGCGGTCATCTACACGACCACCAGTTGGTGGAACCAGTGCACCGGCAGTTGGACCGGCCCCTGGGCGAACCACCCGCTCTGGATCGCCCGCTGGTCCACCTCCCCCGGCACCCTGCCGGCCGGCGCGCCGTTCTGGAGCTTCTGGCAGTACACCGACAGCGGCAGCGTCGCCGGTATCAGCGGCCCCGTCGACCGCAACTACTGGAACGGTGACCGTACCCGGCTGATCGCGCTGGCCAACAACACCGCCTGAGCCCGACTCGCCTGGGGAGGCAGTTGGCGGCAGCGGGATCGGCTGTCACCGTACGGTCGACAACTGGTCCGGCTGCCGCCACGCCACCGGCGCCGGTGTCAGGCCCGCCGTCGGGCCTGCGGGCGTCAGGCCCGCCGTCGGGCCGCCACCGGAACGGTCACCGCGTTGTCGCGGACGAGCCCACCACGCCGCGTGATCCGCCAGGCCACCACTGCGGCGAGGGTGACAGTGACGACGCTGAGCAGCGCGAACAGTGCCGACAGGCCGGCGCCGACGAGCAGCAGGACGACGTCGCCGAGGGCCACGAGCATCCACAGTGCCACCCGGGGCCGGGTGTCCTTCCGTCGGTAACCCATGTCGTGCCTCCCTTCCGTCGTGAAGGTCAGATACCCCGTACGACGGAAGGTCATGCGAATCAACCTCGCAGCGGCACGAATCCCGCGGATCAGTCCTTGCGGTCGGGCACGAACCCGGCCGCGATCCGGTCGAAGTTGGGCAGGTTGGCCTGCCAGTCCGCCGCGGCGACCTCCCACCGGAGGGCGTAACCGCGATTCTTGGCCGTCACGAAGCCCCGGTTGCGGACGTGGATCCGCGTGCCGTCGCGGGTCTCCAACCACTCCCAGTCCGCGCAGGTCTTCCAGTAGTCACAGCGCTCGATGCTCAGGTACTGGTAATTTTTGACGATTTTCTTGCGGGCCGGCTCGATTCGCCTCCATTCGGCGGCCGCGTCCGACTTCGGCGTGCTCGTCCACTGGACGAGCAGTTCGCCGACACCGCCAGGCTCGTCGAAGATGACGGTGTCCGCTCCGCCGCTCCGGCGCACCCAGTTCGCCGGCAGCGGCAGCTCGAACCCGGCCGGGTCCTTGTGCAGCTTCCAGCCGGCCGGCAGTTCCGCCGCCGAGGGGGTGGCGGACGTGGTCGGGCTGGGGGCGGCGCTGGTCGGTGGGGGCGCGGCGGGCCCCGACGTCTGCGGCGCCTGCGAGGCGGCAGTGGTCGGGTCGGCCTGCGGGGTGTCGTCGTCGCCGTCGCCGCTGGTCAGCATCGGCACGACCAGCACCAGGCCGACCAGCAGCAGCGCCACCAGCACCCCGATCAGCACGTTGCGCCGGGTGTTGTCGGGCTTCGTACCGTCGGACGGCACCACCGTGGCGCGGCCGGACGGCGGGCTCACCGGCGCGGGCATCACCGGCGCGGACATCACCGATGTGGGGTTCACCGGCCTGGGCGGCGCGGGGCTCACCGGCTCGGCCGGCGAGGCGCCGACCGCCGGCTTCGGTGCGTCGACCTTCGCCGTCGGCGCGGTGTCGGACGTCGACGGCTCGACCTTGGCGGTCGGCGCGGCATCCGAGGCGGCGGACGCGCTCTCGGCCGCCACGGTGACAGCGGCGGAGGCGACGGCCTCCTGCGGCGCGCGGGGCGTCGGCGGGCTGACCGGCCTGGCGGCCGGGTCCTCGGCCGGTCGCGGCGCCGGCACCAGCGGCGGGCGCGGCTCGCGCGGGCCGTTCGGCCCCGGCCGGCGTACGCCGTCGAGCAGCGGGATGGTGCGGGTGCGCTTGCCGCCGGCACGGCGCAGCAGCTTCTCCGCCACCTCGGCGGTGATCCGCTCGTTCGGGTCCTTGCGCAGCAGGCCGTTGAGCACCGGCTTGAGCGGGCCGGCGTTCTTCGGCGGCGGGGGTGCCTCGGTGGCGAGCGCCGCCAGGGTGGCGATCGCCGACGGCCGGGCGTACGGCGACTTGCCCTCGACCGCGGCGTAGAGGGTGGCGCCCAGCGACCAGAGGTCGGCCTCCGGCCCGGCGGTGCCGTCGCGGGCCCGCTCCGGCGCGATGTACGCGGGCGAACCGAGCACCATGCCCGTCCGGGTCACGTTCGGGTCGCCGGGGATCGTGGCGAGACCGAAATCGGTCAGTACCACCCGGCCGTCGTTGCCGAGCAGCACGTTGCCCGGCTTGACGTCGCGGTGCATCACGCCGGCCTTGTGCGCCGCGTTCAGCGCGCCCAGCACGCCGAGCCCGATCTCGACCGCGCGCGCCGGCGGCACCGGGCCGTCCTCGGCGAGCGTGTCCTGCAACGACCTCGACGCCACGTACTCCATCACGATCCACGGGTCGCCGTCGGTGCGCAGCACGTCGAAGATGCGGACCACGTTGATGTGGTTGAGCCGGGCGATGGCCCGGGCCTCGCGCAGCGACCGCTCCCGCATCTCGCGGCGCTCGTCGTCGGTGAGGCTGGGCGGCGGGACGAGCTCCTTGATCGCCACGTCCCGGTGCAGCACCTCGTCACGCGCTTTCCACACCCGACCCATGCCGCCCTGACCGAGCGGCGAGAGGAGCCGGTATCGGTCAGCGACGAGTTGGGGCAGCGCGTTAGACATCGCCCAGACGGTACCCGGCGGGCACGACGCTCACACCGCCGGCACGCCACTGTGCGGTTCAGGTCAAGCTTGCCGCCGCGTACGCTGACGCCATGTCTGCCGAAGAGCCGCTGTTCCGGGTCGTCCGCGGGGTCCCCACCGCCGAGGAACTGGCCGCGTTGGTGGGCGCGATCGTCGTCCGGTCCCGTCCGGCCGCGGCATCCTCGCCGGTCGCCGCGTCCGCCTGGGCGCGCAGCGGGCGACCGGCCACCGCGACGCCCGTCGCCGGCCCCGGCGGGTGGCGCGCCTCGGGCCTGCCCCGCTGACCTTTTCCCGGTACGGATCACCCCAGCTCGGTGCCCCTGCCCACCCGCCGAACGGCTCGGGTGTGCGGGGTTGGGGCTGCCGACATCGCCGGACACCCATTAACCTCACTCAGGGAAACGGCGCAGTGACGGGTAGGGAGGGCCGATGATCCCCGAGGAGGACCGTCCAGCGTCCTGGCTCCGCGGTTACGGCGGCATCGAGGCCGACATCCGCCGGTTGCGCGAGTTCGCCGACAAGCTCCAGGCCGAGGTGGAACGCAACTACGCGCCCCACCTGTCGTACATCGCCGAGGACATGAAGGCGCCGGTGCCCAACCCGGCCGACGCCTTCATCGAGCTGGTCAACTTCCTGCACGCCCACCACGAGACCCAGCAGGCCACTGCCGACATGGTCTGGGGCGTCCGCGACACCACCGGCCACCTGGCCGTCGCCGCCGGCACGGTCGCCAACAGCTACACCCAGTCCGACGCCTTCTCCTCCGCCCGGGTGGCCGACGTCGAGCGGGCGCTCGCCAACCCGGCGGCCGCCACGACGCGCGGCCCGGCGCCGGTGTTGCGCGACCCCACCGGTCCGGAGACGGGACCGGGGCCGGTGGTGCTGCCGTGATCGAGCGGGGCAGCGGCCGCACGTCCGGCCTGACCGACTGGCGACTGATGGACGTGGCCAGCATGTGGGCCTGCCTCCAGGACCACGACACCACCAACCACTGGAAGCAGGTCGCCGGCTGGCGCAAGGTCTGCGACCTCGCCCGAACCCACCTGAGCCGGCTCCAGGAATACCGGCGCGGGCTGGCGGAGGCATGGCCGCCGGAGACCAACGAGGCAGCCCGGGCGTACGTCCGCGAGCTCGACGAGCTGATCGACAAGGTGCAGCGCACCCACGACGCGGCCAGCGCCAACTACACCGCGCTCTCCGCCGCGACACAGGCCATCGGGACCACTCGCGCCGAACTCAAGAAGATCTACGACGAGTACGCCGTCAAGCTCCAGGAGAAGCGGACGTACGAGGCGACGCTCGCGGACCCGAAGGCGGCCATGGGCAGTCGGGTCCCCGACCGCCCCGTGACGGACGCCGACCTGGAACGGCTCAACGTCCAGGCGCGGGGCATCATGTACGGCCTCAGCGGCGAACTCCAACACGCCCAAGTAATGCTCCAAAAGCCGCCCCCAGCAGTACGCCCGCCACGGCCTGGCATCGATCCTGGGACTTCAGACATCTACGGAGGCGGGATGGCGCCAGTTATCCCACCGATCATGCCGGTCCCAGTCCCGACACCAACTGGCGCTCCATCGGTCAACCGACCCTCGGTTCCCGTCCGGCCGGTCCAAACCCCCACCGCACCGAACACCGGTCCCGTGCTGGGCGGCGCTGGCACCGGATTGGCACCGTCACCAGCCAATCCAGGGGCGCCGATCGCTACGCCGCCCGCACCGCCCAATCCGCACCAGAGTGTGGGAGGTTTACCGCCGTTGCCGACAGGAGCGAGCCGACCCATCGCTACCGGGCCGCTGCGCGGCTCCTTGGGCAGGCCCGTCGCGGGAGGTGCCGGCAACCAAGCCAACCCACCGACCCCCTCTCCAGGTCGACCAATGCCTCCTGGCGGGCTAATAGGAGGAACTCCCGGGATGGGGCTTGGCCAGCCCAGCGCGACCAACAACCAGCCACGGCGAGTGAATCCCATCGGCGGCGTGATCGGCGGCGGTGGCGCGGGCACAGCGCCGACGGGCGGCGCCGGATCCCGCCCGGGTGGCGGTCGTGGCATCGGGTCGGCGCACGGGATGCCACCAATCGGCGGCGCTCCATTCGGCAGCACGTCGGGGCGGCCAGGACGGCGAGAGACCGAGGAAACGCGCCGTTGGGACCCGGACCACCCGTGGGAGACAGACAAGGGAGTGCCTCCAGTCGTCGGCCCACCAAATGAGGAGGGACCAATCGACCCGGGGCCAGCTATCGGCTTCAGCAGGTGATGCTCCGCGCAATCCTCGGCACGCTCGCAATAAGTGCGTCTTTGTTGACGGCGCCTGCCGCACAAGTTGCCACCTCAGAGCGCGCAGCGCAGCCACGCGGCGTCGACCGGATCCGAAGTGACCAGTGGCATCTGCGCTACCTGAAGGTAGAGCGAGCGCACCGATTTTCCCGCGGCGATGGTGTTACTGTCGCGGTGCCAGACACTGGGGTGGAACCTCATCCCGACCTCCGCAAAAACTTGCTCTCGGGAACAGACACCATCTCTGGAGGAGGCGGCGATGGCTGGCAGGACCGCAACGGGCACGGAACCGGGATGGCCGGACTGATCGCTGCGCACGGCCAGTCCCGACAATTGGGCGCGCTGGGCATCGCCCCCGACGCCAAGATCCTCCCGATCATGTCGTCCTCGGCTAGCAACCTCGGGGACGCGGATGACCTGGCGCTAGGAATAGAGTTTGCCATTTCTAGCGGCGCCGATGTAATCAGCGTCTCTAGCGGAGGCGGCACCAGTCCTCGCCTCACACAGGCGGTCCGAACGGCGCTTGCCTCAGACGTCGTAATAGTTGCGGGTTCCGGCAACATCCCGTTCGACAGAACGGTTGCTTACCCAGCCAGGGAGTCTGGCGTCCTCGCCGTTGGCGGGATAGATCAAGCCGGTCGGCATGCAGCAATATCGGCCACAGGCCCCGAAATTGACGTGGTTGCTCCAGCCGTCGATATCTACAGCACGAGTATTGACGGCAAATACCGCAAGGGCACCGGCACGTCGGACTCGACGGCGATCGTCGCCGGAGCTGCTGCACTGATTCGGTCGAAGTACCCGCACCTCCCGGCCTCCGAGGTAGTGCATCGGCTCACGGCTACCGCCGTCGACAAGGGACCACCGGGACGGGACGACGAGTACGGCTACGGGGTCATCGATCTCGTAGCGGCGCTGACGGCAGACGTACCCCCGCTGGGCTTCGGTTCGGCGACGGCGAGCGGCCCGGCGCCCACCGCCTCGACCACGACGGCGGTCGCGGAGCCCGCCGACGACGGAGACGGCGAAGCGACCGCCCGTGGCCTGGTCACCCTCGGTGTGATCGTGGCTGCCGGTGGCGCGTGGGTCCTGGTTGCGCGTCGCCGGCGCCACGGCGACGACCCACCTCCCCGGATCAGCCGGTAACGTCGGCGACGTGCCAGAAACGATGCCGCTCCGCCTCGTGCTCGCCTCGGCGAGCCCCGCCCGCCGCAAGATTCTCCAGGCCGCCGGGATCGAACCTGACGTGCTGGTCAGCGGCGTCGACGAGTCCCTGGTGGTCACCGAGCAGGCCGAGGATCTCTGCCTGGAACTGGCCCGGTTGAAGGCGGAGGCGGTGCTCACCCGGCTCCGGCCGACCGACGACCAGCGGACGCTGGTGATCGGGTGCGATTCGGTGCTGGCCTTCGACGGGGAGATCCTCGGCAAGCCGGCCGACGCGGCGGACGCCACCCGGCGCTGGCAGCGCATGCGCGGGCGCAGCGGCGTGCTGCACAGTGGGCACTGCCTCATCGACATCGTGACGGGGCGTCGGGCCGAGGCGGTCGCCTCCACCGTCGTGCACTTCGCCGACGTCAGCGACGACGAGATCGCCACGTACGTGGGCACCGGCGAGCCGCTCGCGGTGGCCGGTGCCTTCACGATCGACGGGCTGGGCGGGCCGTTCGTGGAGCGGATCGAGGGCGACCCGAGCACCGTCATCGGGCTCTCGCTGCCGATGCTGCGCCGCCTCCTGGCCGAGCTGGATCTGCGAATCACCGATCTGTGGACAAAGGTCGCGCCCGGCAACCAGTCGGTCGAACCGCTCGGCTAGTGCGGTGGCCACGAACCTTTGCTGGGTTCGTCGGCGGTAAAAATTGTCGTACCGATGGGGTTGGGTCCTGGTTGTGCCTCGTCGTCGGGATCCCGCTGCACCACGCGTGGTGTATCGCACCGCTCGTGTTGCACTACGGGTGACTCCAGGGCAGCGCCGGCGGTGTTTCGGGTTGTTGCGCTCGGCCGGTGATGTGTGGGCGTGCGTGCTGGAGGTCAACGCGTGGCGGCGCCGGCGCCATGACCCGCCGCTGGTGGGCTATCAGGAGTTGTGTCGCGAGTTGGCGGCGTCGGGTCCGGGCACGTTCTCGGAGTTGGACTCGGCCGGGGCGCGGTCGGTGTTGCGGCGTTTTTCCGATGCGTGGTTCGCGGCGGCGAAACGCCGCCAGGCTGGTGACCTGTCGGCGCGGTTTCCGCGTCGGCGGCGGGGGTTGGTGCCGGTGCGCTGGTATCACGGCACGTTCACCCTCGACGGCCATCGTGTGCGCATCCCCACCGCACGAGGTACCACGCCGTTGTGGGTGCGCCTGGCCCGCCAGGTGCCGTATCCGGTCGAGCGAGTCCGCTCAGTCACCCTGCTGTGCGAGGGCGGCCGGCTGTTCCTCGACGTCACCGCCGAGATTCCGATCACGGTCTACCCGGCTGGTGAGGGTCCGGACCCGGCCAGGGTGGCGGGTGTGGACGTGGGGATCATCCACCCCTACGCCGTGGCCGGCCCCAGCGGGGACGCGTTGTTGGTGTCGGGGCGGGCGATCCGCGCCGAGCACCGTATGCACCTGGCCGACACCAAAGCCCGCCAACGGGCCACCGCCCGCCGCGCACCGAAGCCGGGCCAGCGCGGGTCACGACGGTGGCGCCAGTACCGGGCCCGAGCGCGGGCGGTGGAGGGTCGGCACCGGCGGCGGGTGCGGCAGGCCCAGCACGAGGCCGCCCGCACCGTCGTCACCTGGGCCGTCAGCCAGCGGGTCGGGGTGCTACACGTCGGCGACCCACGCGGGGTCCTCGACCTGCCGGCGGGGCGGCGACACAACCTGCGGCTACGGCAGTGGCAGATCGGCCGGCTGTTGCAGATCCTGACCGACAAGGCCACCCTCGCCGGCATCACCCTCCACCTCGTCGACGAACGCGGCACATCGTCCACCTGCCCCACCTGCCACCGGCGGATACCAAAGCCACGTGGCCGGACCCTGACCTGCCCACACTGCCAGTTCTCAGGCCACCGTGACCTCGTCGCGGCGGCCAGCATCGCCACCCGCACCCCGGGCGGCGGACCCACCACCCCCACAGCCGTCGTGCTGCCTGGGGTGGTCACGCACCGTCGAGCCGGCCGGCACCTCCCCGGCACCGGCCGGTCCCGACGTGACCCCCGCCGCCCCCAGGGCGGCGCGAGGATCAAGATGGCCCGCAGTGGCCCGCCCCACCAACCGTTGGTGGGGAGTCGCTCGCCCACACGGCGAGGATCCACAACACCGCACCAGAAACTCGGTGAACGTTAGTGGACACTGCACTAGCGTCCGTTCATGACCACGAAGTCGATCCCGCTCACGTCGGAACTGCACGCGTACCTGGTGACGCACGGGTCGCCGCCGGACGAGATCATGCGGGACCTGGCCGAGGAGACCCGCGCCGCCCTGCCGGACAACGCACAGATGCAGGTCGCGCCGGAGCAGGCCGCGTTCCTGACGTTCCTCACCCGGCTGCTCGGCGTGCGGCAGGCCGTGGAGGTGGGCACCTTCACCGGCCTCTCCTCGCTGGCGATCGCCCGGGGGCTGCCCGAGGGTGGGCGGCTGACCTGCTTCGACATCTCCGAGGAGTTCACGGGCATCGCCCGGCGGTACTGGGCCCGCGCCGGCGTGGCGGATCGCATCGAGCTGCGCATCGGCCCGGCCGGCGACACGCTGCGCGAGCTGCCCCACGAACGTCATCTTGACTTCGCGTTCATCGACGCGGACAAGACCGGGTATCCGATCTACTGGGCGGAGCTGGTGCCTCGGATGCGTCCCGGCGGGGTGATCGCGGTCGACAACGTGCTGCGCGGCGGCCGGGTGATCGCGCCGCAGAACGCCGACGACCGGGCCATCGCCGCGTTCAACGACGAGGTGCTCGCCGACGTCCGGGTGGACGCGGTGATGCTCCCGATCGCCGACGGCCTGACCCTGGCCCGGGTCCACTGACCGCCCCACCCCTGCGCGATCTTGGTAGGAAACGGCCCTGACCGGCCGTTCCGTACCAAGATCCAGTGCCCGAAGGGGTCAGGCGGGAGCCGGGGTCCGGACCTCGTCGGGGGCCGGGTGTAGGGCGCGGCCCAGGCGGGCGGTGAGCAGCGCGGCTGCCGCGATGAAGCCCGGCAGCAGCAGGAACGCCAGGTGCGGCCCCACCCCGTCGGCCACCCAGCCGAGCGCGACCGGCGCGATCCCGAAGCCGACCCCCATCGAGTACGACGCCCAGCCGGCCGCCCGGTCCGCGGCCGGCCCGGCGACGGCGAGCGCGATCGAGATGGCCAGCGGGTAGTGCAGCGCGTTGCCGAGGCCGAGCACGACGAGGCCGGCGACGGCGAGCCAGCCGACCGGGGCGACCCAGAACAGCGCGAACCCGGCCAGCGACACGCCCAGCGCGGCCAGCAGCAGCGGCACCGGCCGGTACCGCAACGCGAACCGGCCGCCGACGAGCCGGCCGACGAACATGCCGCAGACGATCGCCGCGACGGCGGCCGAGGCGGCTCCGGCCGCCATTCCGGCGTGCGAGCGGAGCACGTCGGCGGTCCAGAGGGACAGGCAGACCTCGATCGAGCCGGTGACCGCCATCAGCACCCAGGCGATCCAGTACGTCGGGGGCAGCCGCCGCGCGGCCCCGGCGACGGGAGCAGCCCGACGCGCGCCGGCAGGCGGGCCGGTGTCGGCCGGCTCACCGGCCGGGGGATCCCCGGCAGCCGCGGCGGGGGCGGCGCGCGGCAGGCGTACGCGGAAGGTCACGGCGGCGAGCGCGACCAGCGCGATCAGGCCGGCCTCGACGGCCATCACGGGCCGCCAGCCCCAGCCGGCGTCGACGCTGGTGCCGATGACCAGCGGGGCGAGGATGCCCATGCCGGCGCAGGCGGCGTTGGCCTCGGTCAGCGCGGCCGGCGCGCCGGTGCCGTGCCGGTCGGTGAGCACCACCGACACGCCGCTGATCACCAGCATGCCGAAGGTGGCGATCACCGCGACGGCGGTGATCGTGGCCGGCAGTGCCCGCAGGGCGCCGAGTGCGGTGACGCCGAGCGCCACCCCGGCCAGCCCGGTCCAGACGGCACCGCCACGGCCGACCCGGCGGGCCAGCGGCGCGAAGAGCGCCCCGCCGGCCAGCGCGCCGACGGCGATGCCGGTGCTGTGCAGGCCGGCGACGGCGGCCGAGGTGCCCTGTTCGTCGCGGAGCAGGGGCACGACCGGCCCGAATCCGTAGAGGAAGAAACCCCACAGGCCCAGCTGGGCATAGGTCAGCCAGGTGATCCGGTCACGGGTGAGGCGGGGCACCGGCCTTACGGTACAAGCGTCCGGCCGGTGCCCCACCGCAGTGCGACGCAGGTCTCCGGGAGCGCGGCGCTGTCGCGGTGCCCGGCCGTTCAGCGGACGGTGCGCGCGAACTGCCGGGCCGCCCAGACGACGCCGGCCGCGGCGAGCACCGCGATGATGCCGAGCCCCTGCCAGACCTTGTCGTCGCCGAGGTCGCCGTTGAAGAGGGCGCGGGTGCCGTCGACGGCCCAGGAGAACGGGTTCCACTCGGCGATGCCCTGGAGCCAGCCGGGGGCGAACGTGAGCGGCAGCAGGATGCCGGAGAGCAGCAGCACCGGCTGCGCCACGGTGTTCATCAGCGGGGCCAGCGCGTCCTCACTCTTGACCTTGAGCGCGACGCCGTAGGAGACGGCCGAGGTCATCAGCGCGATCAGGGCGAGCATGAGGTACGCCAGGAGCAGGTCGACGATGAAGACGCGCAGGTCGAACAGGAGCGCGAGCAGGGTGATGATGACCGCCTGCACGATCAGCGACACCACGTCGCGCAGGGAGCGGCCGAGCAGCAGGGCGAGCCGGCTGACCGGGGTGACCCGGGAGCGTTCGATGACGCCGGCGCGCAGCTCGGCGATCAGGCCGAAGCCCTGGAACAGGCCGCCGAAGATGGCCAGCAGCACCAGCAGGCCGGGCACGAAGATCTTGTATGCCTCCGCCTGGGTGGGGGCGTTCAGGGCCGGCTTGAGCAGCGGGGCGAACAGCAGCAGGTACATCACCGGCTGGAAGATGCCGACGAAGACCCAGACGGGGTTGCGCAGCAGCAGCTGGAGCTGGCGCTGGAAGATCAGCCAGGTGTCACGGGCGAGTTTCATGCGGTCTCTCCGGTCTGGGTCAGGACTCGCGCAGCGAGCGGCCGGTCTTGGTGAGGAAGACGTCGTCGAGGCTGGGCCGGTGCAGCTCGATGGAGTCGAGCGTGAGGCCCGCCGTGTCGACGCGGCGCAGGATCTGCGGGATGGCGGTCGCGCCCTCGTCGACGTAGAGCCGCAGGCCGCCCTCCTCGACGCTCTCCAGCTTGTTGACGTACGGCTCGCTGTCGAGCAGCTTCGCGGCCTGCGGGGTGGCCGCCGCGTCCAGCCCGACCAGCACCACGTCGCCGGAGATCTCGCGCTTGAGGCCCGCCGGGGTGCCCTCCGCGACCACCTCGCCGTGATCCATGATCGCGATCCGGTCGCAGAGCGCGTCGGCCTCGTCGAGGTAGTGCGTGGTGATGAAGACCGTCATGCCCTCGGCGCGCAGCCGGCGGATCTCGTCCCACATGTGCGCGCGGCTCTGCGGGTCGAGGCCGCTGGTCGGCTCGTCCAGGAAGACGATCTTCGGTTCGTGGATGATGCCGAGGGCGATCTCCACCCGTCGCCGCTGGCCGCCCGAGTAGGTCTTGCACTTGCGGTCCGCGTACTCGGTGAGCTGGAAGGCGTCGAGGGCGCGGACGGCGCGCCGCTGCGCCTCGGCCTTGCCGATGCCGTACATCCGGGCCTGGAGGACCAACTCCTCGCGGGCGGTCGACTCGTCCCAGGTGCTGCCGCCCTGGGCGACGTAGCCGATGCGGCGGCGCACCTCGGCCGGGTCCTTGCGCAGGTCGGCCCCGGCGATGGTGGCCTCGCCGCCGTCCGGCTCGATCAGGGTCGCCAGCATCCGCAGGGTGGTGGTCTTGCCGGCGCCGTTGGGGCCGAGGAAACCGAAGATCTCTCCCGCGGCGACCTCCAGGTCGACCCCGCGCACCGCGTCGACGGTCCTCGTCTGGCGACCCTCGCGGGAGCGGAACGACTTCCGCAGCCCTCTGGTCTCGATCATCTCTGCTCCTGGTCGTCCGGGCCGGTGCGACCGGCCACCTGGTCTGTCCCTCGGGGACGACGCCGGACGGCGTGCTCCCCCCGTCGCGCCGCGAGCAGGCTAACGCGATATAGCTCCAGTGGTCAATCTTGATTATTCGGTTGTGTCGCGAGGTGTGGTCTCGCCGTCGGACCACCCGTTCCAACCCTCCGTCCCGACCAGCCCGTCAGGCAGGTACGACACACCGGAGTCGATGCGTTCGGCGATCCGTTCGCACCAGCCGACCTCGGCCTCCGCCCGCGCGGCCCAGAGTTCGAACATCCACCCGACGTGCACCGGCTTGGAGTTGCGCATCCAGTCGGAGGCCAGCGCCGCGCGCATCGACTCGACGCCGGCGCGCAGCAGGTTCGCCCGGTTGCGCAGGGCCGCCGACGCCTCCTCGCGGGGCAGCGCGGGCAGGAACGAGAACGCCGCCGCGAACGGGTCGGGCGGTTCGTGCAACTGCCACCAGTGCCCGCGCAGCAGCGACTCGAACTCGTCCTCGCCCTTGGCGGTGACCTCGTACGTGGTGCGCGCCGGCCGGGCGCCCACCTGCTCGGTGGCCACCTCGCGCAGCAGGCCCTCCGCGGTCAGCTTGCGCAGGGCGTGGTAGATCGAGCCGGGCTGCACGTTGGCCCACCTGTCGGCGTTCCAACTGAGCAGTTCCCGGCGCACGTCGTAGCCGTGCACGGGCTGCATCCAGCGCACCAGCCCGAGGATCATCATTCGCGTGGCAGACATCGGACAAGCGTAATAAGCAAGTTTGACTAGGGCGCGTCGCGGCAGTGCGGCATCCCACACTGAGCGATCGTTAGGGCCCCCTCAGGGTGGCCGATACACTCCCGGTCAGTAACCTCCCGGGAGGAGCCCCCAAGGTGCGCAAGGTACTCATCGCCAACCGCGGCGAGATCGCCGTCCGCGTCATCCGCGCCTGCCGCGACGCCGGTCTGGGCAGCGTCGCCGTCTACGCGGACTCCGACCGGGACGCCCTGCACGCCACGCTGGCCGACGAGGCGTACGCGCTCGGCGGGGACTCCGCGACCGAGACGTACCTGCGCATCGACAAGCTGCTGGCGGTCGCCGCCAAGGCCGACGCCGACGCCGTCCACCCCGGCTACGGATTCCTCGCCGAGAACGCCGACTTCGCCCAGGCCGTCATCGACGCCGGGCTGACCTGGATCGGTCCCACCCCGCAGGCGATCCGCGACCTCGGCGACAAGGTGACCGCCCGGCACATCGCCCAGCGCGCCGGCGCCCCCCTGGTGCCCGGCACCCCCGACCCGGTGGCCAACCCGGACGAGGTGATGGCGTTCGCCGTCGACCACGGCCTGCCGGTCGCCATCAAGGCCGCCTTCGGCGGCGGCGGGCGCGGGCTCAAGGTGGCCCGCACGATGGAGGAGATCCCGCACCTGTTCGAGTCGGCCACCCGCGAGGCGGTCGCCGCGTTCGGCCGGGGCGAGTGCTTCGTCGAGCGCTACCTCGACAAGCCCCGCCACGTCGAGGCGCAGGTGCTGGCCGACCAGCACGGCAACGTGATCGTGGTCGGCACCCGCGACTGCTCGCTCCAGCGCCGGCACCAGAAGCTGGTCGAGGAGGCCCCGGCGCCGTTCCTCACCGACGCGCAGCGCGCCCAGATCCACGACAGCGCCAAGGCGATCTGCCGGGAGGCCGGCTACCACGGCGCCGGCACGGTCGAATACCTGGTCGGCGCCGACGGGACCATCTCCTTCCTGGAGGTCAACACCCGTCTCCAGGTCGAGCACCCGGTCACCGAGGAGACCGCCGGCATCGACCTGGTCCGCGAGCAGTTCCGGATCGCCGACGGCGAGAAGCTGCGGTTCACCGAGGACCCGACGCCGCGCGGGCACTCCATCGAGTTCCGGATCAACGGCGAGGACCCGGGCCGCAACTTCCTGCCCGCCCCCGGCACGGTCACCGCGCTGCGGCTGCCCACCGGCCCCGGCGTCCGGGTCGACACCGGCATCTCGGCCGGCGACGTGATCGGCGGCAACTTCGACTCGCTGCTGGCCAAGGTGATCATCACCGGCGAGACGCGCACCGAGGCGCTGGAGCGGGCCCGCCGGGCGCTGGACGAGATGGTCGTCGAGGGCATGGCCACCGCGCTGCCGTTCCACCGGCTGGTCATCCGCGACGAGGCGTTCACCGCCGAGCCGTTCACCGTGCACACCCGGTGGATCGAGACCGAGTTCGACAACACCGTCCCGCCGTTCACCGCCGCCGCCGGCACCGCCGAGGCGCCGGCCGAGCGCGAGACCGTCGTGGTCGAGGTCGGCGGCAAGCGGCTGGAGGTCACCCTCCCCGCCGGCCTCGGCGGGGGTACGGCCACCGCCGCGCCCGCCGCCCGCAAGCCGGCCCGCCGGGGCGGCGCGGCCAAGGCCGGCGCCGCCGTCAGCGGCGACGCGCTCACCTCGCCCATGCAGGGCACCATCGTCAAGATCGCGGTCGCCGACGGGGACACCGTCGCCGAGGGCGACCTGGTCGTGGTGCTGGAGGCGATGAAGATGGAGCAGCCGCTGCACGCGCACAAGGCGGGCACGGTGAGCGGCCTCGCCGCCGAGGTCGGCGCCGTCATCTCCGCCGGCGCGGCGATCTGCACGATCGCCTGACCCTCCTGCGGGCCGACCCGGCCAGCCGCACAGTCAGCGCAGCTCGGTGCCGGCGACCGCCCGGACGGCGGCGGTCAGCGCGTCCAGCGTGGCGGAGTCCACCCGCCAGTGCTGCCAGTACAGCGGGCGGTCCAGGTGACGCCCGGCACCGATGTCGACGCAGCGTCCGGCCGCGATGTCGGCACGGGCGATCCGCTCCGGCACCATCCCCCACCCCAGGCCCAGCCGTACCGCCTCGTTGAAGCCGTCGAAGGACGGGACGTAGTGGACCGGCGGGGCGATCCGACGCCGGGTCACGGTGCGGGCGAACCGGTGCTGGAGCTGGTCCTTGCGGTCGAACGCCATCATCGGCGCCGTCGCGAGGGCGGCCTCGGTGGCGCCGTCGGGGAAATGGCGGGCCGCGAACCCGGTCCCGGCCAGCGCGACGTACCGCATCGCACCCAGCCGCTCCACCCGGCAGCCCTGCACGGCCTCGCGCTGCGCGGTCACCGCGGCCATCGCCGTGCCGTCGCGGATCAGCTCCGCCGTGTGGTCCTCGTCGTCCCGGCGGACGTCGAACAGGAGCGCCAGCTCGGCGGGCAGCCGCGCCAGGGCGCCGACGAACCAGGTGCCGAGCGAGTCGCCGTTCGCCACGATGGTCACCCGGCTGGGGGCGGGCCCGCCGACCGTCGGCGGGCGGGCGGCCTCCAACGCCTCCCGTTCCAGCAGGGCCACCTGGCCGGCGAGCCGCAGCAGCGGCCGGCCCGCGTCGGTGGCCTGGCACGGCTTCGTGCGGCGGACCAGCACCTGCCCGACGGTCTGCTCCAACGCCTTCATCCGCTGGCTGACGGCCGACGGGGTGACGTGCAGCGCGTGCGCGGCCGCCTCGAAACTGCCCTCGCGGACCACCGCGGCGAACGTCCGGAGCTGCGTGGAGTCAAGCATGATGAAGCTGAGCTTATCTGCCGTGAGAATCTTTAGCTGGGCTGCATCGGCTGCGGCTCGTAGCCTCGGCTTGTGCCCGACATCCTCAGCAGCTCCGTGACAGGTTCCGCCGCCGCCGGCTTCTCCCTCTCGATCGCGCTCATCGCCGCCATCGGCGCGCAGAACGCCTTCGTCCTGCGGCAGGGCCTGCGCCGGGAGCACGTCCTGCCCGTGGTCGCGGTGTGCGCCGCCTCCGACGCGCTGCTGATCTCGGTCGGCATCGCCGGGATGGGCACCGCCACGGCGGAGCACCCCGCCGTCCTGACCGCCGTCCGCTGGCTGGGGGCCGCGTTCCTGCTCGGGTACGCCGTGCTGGCCGCCCGCCGCGCGCTGCGCCCCGGCGCGCTCTCCCCCGCCGACCGGCCGCCGGCCACGCTCGGGGCGACGCTGCTGGCCTGCCTCGCCTTCACCTACCTCAACCCGCACGTGTACCTCGACACCGTCCTCCTGCTCGGCGGGGTGGCCCGCCAGCACCCGCACCACTGGGTCTTCGGCGCGGGCGCGGCGCTCGCCAGCGTGGTCTGGTTCACCACCATCGGCGCCGCCGCCCACCGGCTCGCGCCCGTGCTGGCCCGCCCGGCGGCCTGGCGGGTCGTCGACGGTGCGATCGCCCTCGTGATGACCGCGCTCGCGGCGGGGCTGCTGCTCGGCTGACCCGGCGACGCCGGGCGCGCGCGACCTCTTCCTGGCCGAGCTGGGTCTTCGGCGACGCCCGGCCCGGGGTGTTTTCGGCGACCACCGGGGGCGCGGACGGCGGCCGACGGGAATGATGGCGGGGTGCGGTTCCTACACGGCGCGGTTCCCGCGCACGACCTGACCTACAACGACGTCTTCATGGCGCCGGCCCGCTCCGAGGTGGGCTCGCGGCTCGACGTCGACCTGGCCACCAGCGACGGCACGGGCACCACCATCCCGCTGGTCGTGTCGAACATGACCGCGGTGTCCGGCCGCCGGATGGCCGAGACGGTCGCCCGGCGCGGCGCGATCGCGGTCATCCCGCAGGACATCCCGATCGAGGTGGTGGCGAACGTCGTCGCCTGGGTCAAGCGGCGGCACCTGGTGCACGACACCGCGATCACGCTCGGCCCGACCGACACCGTCGGGGACGCGATCCACCTGCTGCCGAAGCGGTCGCACGGCGCCGTGGTGGTGATCGACGACGAGGGCCGTCCGCTGGGCGTGGTGACCGAGGCGGACACCGTGGGCGTGGACCGCTTCGCCCAGCTCCGGCACGTGATGTCCACCGAGCTGCACACCGTGCCGGCCGACGCGGACCCGCGTACGGGCTTCGACCGGCTCTCGGCCGGCCGGCGCCGGCTCGCCCCGGTGGTCGACGCCGAGGGCCGCCTCGTCGGGGTGCTCACCCGGCAGGGCGCGCTGCGGGCGACCCTCTACAAGCCGGCGGTGGACGACCGGGGCCGGCTGCGCATCGCCGCCGCCGTCGGCATCAACGGCGACGTGACCGGCAAGGCGGCGGCGCTGCTGGACGCCGGGGTGGACACGCTGGTCGTGGACACCGCGCACGGCCACCAGGAGCGGATGATCTCCGCGCTGCGGGCCGTCCGCGCGCTGGACCCGGCGGTCCCGGTCGCCGCCGGCAACGTGGTGACCGCCGAGGGCGTACGCGACCTGGTGGAGGCGGGCGCCGACATCGTCAAGGTGGGCGTCGGCCCGGGTGCGATGTGCACCACCCGGATGATGACCGGGGTGGGCCGGCCGCAGTTCTCCGCCGTGCTCGACTGCGCCGCGGCGGCCCGCCAGCTCGGCCGGCACGTCTGGGCCGACGGCGGCGTACGGCACCCGCGGGACGTGGCGCTGGCCCTGGCCGCCGGCGCGTCGAACGTGATGGTCGGCTCCTGGTTCGCCGGCACCTACGAGTCCCCCGGCGACCTCTACACCGACGCCGACGGCCGGCGCTACAAGGAGAGCTTCGGGATGGCGTCGGCGCGGGCGGTCAGCGCGCGGACGGCCGACGACAGCGCGTACGACCGGGCCCGCAAGGCGGTCTTCGAGGAGGGCATCTCCTCGGCCCGGATGTACCTGGACCCGGCCCGCCCCGGCGTGGAGGACCTGATCGACGAGATCATCGCCGGGGTGCGCAGCGCCTTCACCTACGCCGGCGCCCGGGACCTGGCGGAGTTCCACGAGCGGGCCGTCGTCGGCGTGCAGAGCACGGCCGGCTACACCGAGGGGATGCCGCTGCCCACGAGCTGGTGAGGCGACCCCCGCCGGCCGTCACTCGTCGGGGAAGAGGCGTCGGATGACCTCGCGGGCGGCGGCCCGGGGGTCGTCGCCCACCCGCTCGGGCAGCGCGCCGGCGAGCCAGAGCGTGGCGAAGCCGTGCACGATCGACCAGGCGGCGAGCGCGTCGCCCTGCGGATCCTCCGCCGTCGGGCGCCCCTGGGGCAGCCCGGCGACCCCGGCGTGCAGCGCGTCGCCGGCGCGCCGGCGGGCCGCCGCCACGTCGTCGGCGTCGGCCCGGTAGAGGTCCGGGCGGAACATCACCTCGAAGTGCGCGCGGTGCCGGACGGCGAAGTCGACGTACGCGACGCCGCTGTCCAGCAGGTCCTCCGCGCCGCCCAACGCCTCGGCGAGCAGGTCGAAGCCCTCGGCGGCGAGGGCGGTGAGCAGGCCGGCCTTGTCGCCGAAGTGGTGCGCCGGGGCGGCGTGCGAGACGCCGGCCCGGCGGGCCAGGTCGCGCAGGCTCAGCGCCCCGGGGCCGGATTCCTCGATCACCGACACCGCCGCCGCGAGCAGGGCGCGACGCAGGTCGCCGTGGTGGTAGCCGCGTGTTCCGGTCATGCCGTGATCCTATCTTGCCATTGACAAGATGCCACCTCGGGGCGCAATCTTGTCGGCGACAAGTTCACCCGCTCGGGAGGTATCGATGGCTCCGCTGATCGCGCTCGTGGCCGGCACCGCGCTCGCCAGACTGGCCGGCCTCGCCGGCGTGGCCGCGCTCGACGGCTGGCACCCCGCGCTGCGGGTGGGGCTGGCGCTGATGTTCGTGGTGACCGGCCTCGCACACTTCGCCGCCACCTACCGGTCGGACATGATCGCGATGGTGCCGCCCGCCCTCCCCCGACCCGACCTGCTGGTCACGGTCACCGGGGTGCTGGAACTGGTGGGCGCGGCCGGGCTGCTCGTGCCGGCGACCGCCCGCTGGGCCGCGGCCGGGCTGGCCCTGTTGATGCTGGCCATGTTCCCGGCGAACGTCTCGGCGGTGCGGCGCGGGCTGACCCTCGGGGGCCGGCCGGCGACCCCCCTGGGACCACGGACGGCGGAACAGCTCCTCTTCGTCGGCGCGGCCGCCGCTATTTCGTTTGGGGCCTGACGTTCAGGGGGCTAACCTAGCCACCATGAAACTGATCGAGCTGCGGGACGTGCCCCTCGGGCGACTGCTCGTGGTCGCCGGGCACGTCACCGGGCAGCGGTGGAACCGCTACCTCGCCGAGGAGCACGGGCTCACCCAGGCCGGGATGGCCACCCTGATGACCCTCGCCGAACACGGCGGGCTGCCGCACCGCACGGTGGCCGAGCACTGCTTCGTCCGGCCGGCCACCCTCACCGGCATCGTGGACACGCTGGAACGCGACGGCCTGGTCGAGCGGCAGCGCGACGAGGCCGACCGGCGCAGCGTCCGGATCGCGATCACCCCGGCCGGCCAGGCCCGGATCGACGCGCTGACCGCCGTGATCCGGTCCGGCGCTCCGCTGACCTCGGTCGACGCCGACCCGGCGAAGGCGGCGGTGATCCGCCAGTTCCTCCTCGAGGTCATCGGCGGCGGGGACGCCGGCACGCCGGAAGGGGCGCCGACATGTTGATCCGGCTGCTGCGCACACACCTGCGCCCCTACCACCGGGCATTGGCGGCCGTGCTGCTGCTCCAGTTCGTCGGCACGATGGCGTCGCTCTACCTGCCCAGCCTCAACGCCGACATCATCGACCTCGGCGTGGCGCGGGGCGACACCGACTACATCGTGCGCACCGGCGGGTGGATGCTCGCGGTCAGCCTGGTGCAGATCGTCTGCTCCGTCGCCGCCGTCTACCTCGGCGCACGCACCGCGATGGGATTCGGGCGGGACGTTCGGGCGGCGGTGTTCGGGCACGTGAACCGCTTCTCCGCCCGCGAGGTGGCCCGGTTCGGCGCGCCCTCGCTGATCACCCGCAGCACCAACGACGTGCAGCAGGTGCAGATGCTCGTGCTGATGAGCTGCACCATGCTGGTCGCCGCGCCGATCATGAGCGTCGGCGGCGTGGTGATGGCGCTGCGCGAGGATCTCGGGCTCTCCTGGCTGATGCTGGTCAGCGTGCCCGTGCTGGCCGTCGCCCTGGGGCTGATCATCCGGCGGATGGTGCCGGGCTTCCGGCTCATGCAGACCCGGATCGACACGGTCAACCGGGTGCTGCGGGAGCAGATCACCGGCATCCGGGTGGTCCGGGCGTTCGTCCGGGAGCCGTACGAGACGGAGCGCTTCGCCACGGCGAACGCCGACCTCACCGCGACCGCCCTGCGCACCGGCCGCCTGATGGCGTTGATCTTCCCCGTGGTGATGCTGGTGCTCAACGTCTCCAGCGTCGCGGTGCTCTGGTTCGGCGCCCAGCGCGTCGACGCCGGGGCGATCCAGGTCGGCGCCCTCACCGCCTTCCTGCAGTACCTGATGCAGATCCTGATGGCCGTCATGATGGCCACCTTCATGCTGATGATGGTGCCCCGCGCGGCGGTCTGCGCGGAGCGGATCGTCGAGGTGCTGGACACCGACTCCTCGGTGGTGCCGGCGCCCCGCCCGGTCACCGAGGTGTCCACGCGCGGCGAGCTGGAGCTGCGCGGCGTGTCGTTCCGGTATCCAGGGGCGGCCGCACCGGTGCTGCGGGACGTCTCCTTCCGGGTGACGCCGGGGACCACCACGGCGGTCATCGGCAGCACCGGCGCGGGCAAGACCACGCTGCTGTCGCTCGTCCCCCGGCTGGTCGACGTGACCGCCGGCACCGTGCTGGTCGACGGCGTCGACGTCCGCGACCTGGCGCCGGACGAGCTGTGGCGCCGGATCGGGTTGGTGCCGCAGAAGCCCTACCTCTTCACCGGGACGGTGGCGAGCAACCTGCGCTACGGCAACCCGGACGCGACCGACGCGGAACTCTGGGACGCGCTGGAGATCGCCCAGGCGCGGGACTTCGTCGAGGCGATGCCCGAGGGGCTGGCGTCGCCGATCGCGCAGGGCGGCACGAACGTCTCCGGCGGGCAGCGACAGCGGCTCGCGATCGCCCGGGCCCTGGTGCGCCGGCCGGAGATCTACCTCTTCGACGACTCCTTCTCCGCGCTCGACCTCGGCACCGACGCGCGGCTGCGGGCGGCGCTGCGGCCGGTCACCGCGGACGCCGCCGTGGTGATCGTGGCGCAGCGGGTCTCCACGATCGTCGAGGCCGACCAGATCATCGTGTTGGAGAACGGGGGCGTGGTCGGGATGGGCCGACACGACGAGTTGCTGGACACCTGCCCGACGTACGCCGAGATCGTGGCGTCGCAGAACACGGCGGGGGTGGCCGCGTGAGCGAGCGGAGCGAGCGAACCATCGGGCACAGCAGCGTGGCGCCTCGCGCCGCCGCCGAGCGGAGCGAGGTGGCCGCGCGAGGCGCCGTACCGCAGCAGAAGCCGGCCGCCGACGCGGGGACGCCGAAGCGGCTGCCGGGCGGCGGGCAGCGTGGCGGCCCGCCGTGGGCGGGGGCCGGGATGCCCGCCGAGCGGTCGATGAACTTCGGGCCGTCGGCCCGGCGGCTGCTGCGCCGGCTGCGCCCGGACCGCCTCGCGCTCGTCGCGGTGATCGCGCTGGCGGTGGTCAGCGTCGGGCTGAGCGTGGTCGGGCCGAAGGTGCTCGGGCACGCCACCGACCTGATCTTCACCGGGGTGATCGGCCGGCAGCTGCCGCCGGGCACCACCGCCGACCAGGCGGTGGCCGCGGCCCGGGCGGCCGGCAACGACAGCTTCGCCGACATGCTCGCGCGGATGGACGTGGTGTCCGGCGTGGGCATCGACTTCGCCGCGCTGGCGCGGGTGCTGCTGCTGGCGCTCGGCCTCTACCTGGCGGCCAGCGCGCTGATGTGGTGGCAGGGCTGGCTGCTCACCGGCGTGGTGCAGCGGACCGTGCTGCGGCTGCGCGCCGACGTGGAGGACAAGCTCAACCGGCTGCCGCTGCCCTACTTCGACCGGCAGCCCCGCGGCGAGCTGCTCAGCCGGGTCACCAACGACATCGACAACATCTCGACCAGCCTCCAGCAGACGCTGAGCCAGTTGCTCACCTCGCTGCTCACCGTGGTCGGCGTGCTGGCCATGATGTTCTGGATCTCGCCGTTGCTGGCCCTGGTGGCGCTGGTCGCGGTGCCGGCGTCGGTCGTCGTCACCGGCGCGATCGCCAAGCGGTCGCAGGCGCAGTTCATCGCCCAGTGGACGCACACCGGTGAGCTGAACGGCCAGATCGAGGAGGCGTTCACCGGCCACGAACTGGTCAAGGTCTTCGGCCGGCAGCGCGAGGTGGAGGCCGCCTTCACCGCCAAGAACGAGGAGCTGTTCCGGGCCAGCTTCGGCGCCCAGTTCATCTCCGGGATCATCATGCCGGCGATGATGTTCGTCGGGAACCTCAGCTACGTGGCGATCGCCGTGGTCGGCGGCCTGCGGGTGGCGTCGGGGTCGATGAGCCTCGGCGACGTGCAGGCGTTCATCCAGTACTCCCGGCAGTTCACCCAGCCGCTCACCCAGGTCGCCTCGATGGCGAACCTGCTCCAGTCCGGGGTGGCCTCCGCCGAACGGGTCTTCGCGGTGCTCGACGCCGAGGAGCAGAGCCCCGACCCGGCCGAGCCGGCGCGGGTGACCGATCCGCACGGCCGCGTCGAGTTCCAGCACGTCTCCTTCCGGTACGCCCCGGACAAGCCGCTGATCGAGGACCTGTCGCTGGTCGCCGAGCCCGGGCACACCGTCGCCATCGTCGGGCCGACCGGGGCCGGCAAGACCACCCTGGTCAACCTGGTCATGCGCTTCTACGAGCTGGACGCCGGCCGGATCACCCTGGACGGCGTGGACATCACCACGATGCGCCGCGACGACCTGCGCGACCGGGTCGGGATGGTGCTCCAGGACACCTGGCTCTTCGGCGGCACCATCCGCGACAACATCGCCTACGGCCGGCCGGGCGCGACCGAGGAGGAGATCCTGGCCGCGGCCCGGGCGACCTTCGTGGACCGGTTCGTGCGCAGCCTCCCCGACGGCTACGACACGGTGATCGACGAGGAGGGCAGCAACGTCAGCGCCGGCGAGAAGCAGCTCATCACCATCGCCCGGGCGTTCCTCGCCGAGCCGTCGCTGCTGATCCTCGACGAGGCGACCAGCTCCGTGGACACCCGCACCGAGGTGCTGCTCCAGCGGGCGATGGCCGCCCTGCGCTCGGACCGCACCAGCTTCGTCATCGCGCACCGGCTCTCCACCATCCGCGACGCCGACCTGATCCTGATGATGGAGGACGGCCGGATCGTGGAGCAGGGCACGCACGACGAGCTGCTGGCCGCGCGCGGCGCGTACCACCGGCTGTACCGGTCGCAGTTCACCCGCCCGGTGACGGAAGAGGAGCCGGTGGGTGTGGAGGCGGGCGTCGCGGGGTGACCCGCGGCGGCCCGCCGCCGCCCGTGAGCGCTCCCGCATGGTCGGGACATCCGCCTCATGCCTCCGGGAAGGCCGGCGACCGACGATCGTTCCCGCACGCGGCACCCGCCGCGCCCCGCCGGAAGGATTGTGAGTACGCCGATGACCACTGACCCGACGTCGTCCCTGGAACCGTCCGCGTTGCACGGGCTGGCCCGCCCCCTGATGGTGCTCTCCGGGCTGGCCCTGCTGGTCGGCACCCCGTTCGAGGTGATGACCGCGTTCGACGACCGACCGTTCGCCGAGGTCGCCGCGGGCGGGCCGCACCGCACGGCGGCCTGGCTGATCCTGCTCGGCTTCGGCGCGCTGCTGCTCGCGGTTCCCGCCCTCGCCACCCACGTCGGGCCGGCCGGCCGCCGGTTCGGGCGTACCGTCACGCTGCTGGCGATGCTCGGCGCCGCCGGCGGCATGGTGTCGCAGTGGTACATCGGCACGGTGCTGCCGTGGCTGGCCGGCTCCGCGCACCCCGACCTGACCGGCGAGATGGGCGGTCTCCCCCTCTACGGGAGCATGCTGCTGCTGGTCGTGGGCCTGCTCGCGCTGGGCATCGGCAGCGTGCGTACCCGGCTGCTGCCCCGGCCCGCCGCGGTCATGCTGATCGTCGCGGCGGTCGGCGGCATCTTTCCCTTCGTCCTCGTCCCCCTCGCCGGTGCGGCGCTGCTCTGGGGCGGGACGGCCGGGCTGCGGTCGCCGGCCCCCGCCGCGTACGACCCGGCGCCGGCCGTCCCGACGGCCAGCTGACACCGGAGGGCGGCCGGTCGCGGCTACCCTGTCGCGACCGGCCCTCGATGGCGGCGATCCGGAGGTCGAGATGATGGACAGACGCGCCGGCCGAGCGGCGCTGGCGGCGCAGTCCGCGCTGACGGTCTGGCTGGTCCTGTCCCTGTGGGTGCTGCCCGGCGCCTCGGCCCTGCCCGACCGTCCGGCGGTGAGCCTCTACGCGGTCGCGCTCGGGCTGCTGGCCGGCACCGGCGTGGTGCTGGCACGACGGCAGCGACACCCGCTGGCGGCGGTCCTGATCGCGACCGGGCTCGGCGGCACCGGCTTCTTCGCCGCCTCGACGGCGGTCGCGCACGGCCACCACCGGCTGCCGGTGGTCGGGCCGGTGCTCGCCTGGCTGCCGACGTGGCTGTGGCTGGCCGTCCCGGTCGGCATCGTCACGCTGCTGCTGCGGTTCCCCACCGGCACGCCGCTGGGCCGCTGGTGGCGGCTCGCCGAGCGGGTGGCCGCCGCGCTCGCCCTCTGCCTGGCCCTGCTCGCGGGGTTCATGCCGGGTGGTGAGGGCACGGTGACGGGCGAGCCGAACCGTTCGGGGTCCCCGCGCTGGTGACCCTGACCCCGCTGCTCAACGCCCTGTTCACGGTCCTGCCGGGCGCGTTCCTCCTCGGCGCCGCGGCGCTCGTGGTCCGGTACCGGCGCGGCGGACCGGTCGAACGGCAGCAGATCCGCTGGGTGGTGGCCGCGGCGGGGATCCTCGCGCCCGTCAGCGTCGGGACGGCACTGCTCGGGACGGCCTGGATCGCCGAGGCGGCCGCGGTCGTCCTCCTGCCGGGCGCCATCGCCGTGGCCGTGCTGCGACACCGGCTGTGGGACCTCGGCCTGGTGCTCCGCCGCACCCTGCTCTACGCCCTGCTCACCGCGGTGCTGCTCGGCGCCTACGTCGGCGGGGTGCTCAGCCTCGACGCGGCGCTGCCCACGGCGCCCGAACTGCTGCCGGAGGTACTGGTCACGGGGGTGGTCGCGATCGTCGCGCTCCCGCTGCGCGAGGTTTTACAGGCCGCGCTCGAACGGGTGCTCTTCGGCGCCCGGCGCGACCCGCACCAGGTCGTACGCACGCTTGGCCGGCTGCTGGAGTCGAGCCGGGAGCCGCTGCTGGAACGGGTGGTGGCCGAACTGTCCGCCGCGCTGCGGCTGCCCCGGGTGGCCATCGAGCTGCCCGACGGTTCGGTGACGGCGGCGGCGGGCACCGGCGGGCCGACCGGGAACGGGCTGCGGATCCCGCTCCAGGTCGGCGGGCAGACCGTCGGCGCGCTGGTCACGTCCCGGCGGCATCCGGCCGAGCCGCTGTCCCCCGCCGACCGGCGCCTGCTCACGGACCTGGCCGGCCATCTCGGCGTCGTGGTGCAGAGCGCCAGCCTCGACACCGCCCTTCGGCGCAGTCACGAGCGGCTGACCCACATCCGTGCCGAGGAGCGCTCCCGGCTCCAGCGGGACCTGCACGACGGCCTCGGTCCGCTGCTCAGCGCGGCGAACATGCGGGTGGCGGCCGCCCGGAACCTGCTGGCCGACCCGGCCGACGTCGACCGTGCCACGACCGTGCTGGACACCGCCACCGGCGACCTGGCCGGGGCGCTGGAGGAGGTCCAACGCATCATCGCCGACCTGCGGCCCGGCCAGCTCGCCGAGCGGGGCCTGGTAGCCGCGCTCCGCGACCAGGTCGACCACTGGGCCGGGCGGCTGACCGTGACCCTGGAGGCGCCGGACCCGCTGCCTCCGATCGAACCGGCCACCGAGACCGCCGCGTACCGGATCGTGCTGGAGGCCCTGCGCAACGCGGAACGGCACAGCGGCGGAGGATCGGCGCGGGTGCGGCTGGCGATCTCCGACGGCACCCTCACCGTGGACGTCCGCGACGACGGCGCCGGGTTGCCCGCGACGCCGGTACGGGTCGGCGCGGTCGGGCTGCGCTCGATGGCCGAGCGGGCCGAGGCGCTCGGCGGGGCGGTGCGGGTGGAGTCGCCGGCCGAGGGCGGCACGGTGGTGCGCGGCGTGCTGCCGGGGGTGCGGGCGTGAGCATCCGGGTGCTGATCGCCGACGACCATCCGGTCTTCCTCGAAGGGCTCCGCACCATGCTCGACACGGTGCGGGGCGTCCAGGTGGTGGGGGTGGCGCCGGACGGAGCGGAGCTGCTCCGGCAGGCGGAGCGGATCGAGGCGGACGTCGCCGTCGTCGACCTCGACATGCCGGTGCTCGACGGCGCCGGGGCGGCGGCCGAGTTGCTGGACCGCCGCCCCGAGCTCGCTGTCGTCGTGCTGACCATGCACGCCGGCGAGGAGAGCGTGCTGAAGGCCCTGCGCGCCGGCGTGCGGGGATACCTGTTGAAGTCGTCCGGGCCCGCCGCCATCGCCCGCGCCCTCGTCGCGGTCGCCGAGGGCGACGTGGTGCTGAGCGGACCCGTCGGGCGGATGGTCGCCGCGGCGGCGCTGCGCCAGGCCGACGCGCGGCCGTTCCCCCAGCTCTCCGCGCGGGAGACCGAGATCCTCGACCGGATCGCCCGCGGCATGTCGAATCCGGAGATCGCCCGCGAGCTGTTCCT
>NZ_JBFAVI010000036.1:0-49492 GCF_040679695.1 Micromonospora sp. NPDC052213 | reverse complement strand
CGAGGAGCAGTCCGAGGGTGTCGGTGGCGATGTGCCGCTTGCGTCCCTTGATCTTCTTCGCCGCGTCGACGCCCTGGCTGCCCTCGCCTACGTTGCATGAGGTCTTCACGCGAGTCCAGAACCACCGCCGACGGGCTCCCGCGGCGGCCGCGAGCGACCCGGACCCGCTCCCGCAGCAGATCGTGAATCCGCTGCGTCGTTCCGTCCGCTTCCCACTTGGCGTAGTAGTCGTACACCGTCTTCGCTGGCGGGAAGTCGTGCGGCAGGTACTCCCACGCGATCCCCGTCCTGGCCACGTACAGGATCGCGTTGACGATCTCCCGCAGGTCATGCACCGGCCGGCTGATCCCCAAACCCACCCGCGCCGCCCGCCACGCGGTCAGCACCGGCTCGATCAACGCCCACCGCTCATCCGACAAGTCCGACCGATACCCACGCCGCCGCACGCCCACGCGGCGATCAACGAACCAGCCCCATCCCCGCAACGGCCGAACGTGAATCAGCCACTACACGGATCAGATGCCCTCTTAGAAGCTACTGACCAGCTTGACGAACGCGTCGTCGATCTTCGCCGGGTCACGGGCGTCGAACGCCTTGCCCGCGGACGCCTTGGCGATCCGGTCCAGCGTCCCGAAATCGGACTGCTCATCAAAGGCGATGCAGAAAATCTTGATCGGTCGTTCCGGATCCAACGCGACATCTTGGAGCAGCCGGGCAAGGTCACTGTCCTTGTTGTACTCGTTCTTGCCGTCTGTCAGTACGACCACCGCGTTGATCCGGGACTGGTCATAGTGATCGAGCATGTGACGGTGTGCCGCCCGTACGGTGGCGTACAGAGCGGTGCCGCCCTCGACGTGGAGGTTGTTGATCTTATTGGTGAGCGCCTTCTGGTCGAACGCCGACAACCGGACCTCCTCGCTGTACGGCGACTTCGGCCGCTGTTTCGTCTCAGACGAGAACGACCAGAGCGCGACCTGGTCCTCGGAGTTCAAGAGGCCAAAGCCCTTGGCGGCGGCCCTGGTCGCCACCTGGAACCTGGTCCGGTCACCGATCTTTGCGTTCATCGAACCGGACGTGTCGACGGCCACGAGGATGTTCGCCTTCTTACGCAGCGTGCCCCAGCCGGTGAGGATCGCCTTGACCACGGTGGGATCCGGCGGGTCGAAGTAGGTGAGATCTTGGGCCTCGCGCCCGCCGACGGAGGCGATCAGCGGGCGGGACGCGTTCTGCTTGTGGTCGCGGAACCCGAGCCGGCTGAAGCTCTCCTGCTGCGGCGGCTCCTGCAGGAACGCCAGGAAATCGGCAGCGGCGTCACGTTGCTCGGGACTGGCCGAGGGGAGCACCACGTACGGGTGGTCAAGGTTGAACGTGCCCTCCTTCGGATATAGCGCGACCAGCGGGACCCTCGGCTTCTCGCCCCGGGTCGGGCTCAGCTCCCCCTCGTTGTACTGGTAGACCAACTCCTCCTGCGTCACCACCGCGCTCATGTCCGTCGGAGCCGCCGTGCCGGACAGGTCCGCCTCGGCGCGATCCTTCAGCAGATCCACGATGTCGTCGCTGTAGTGGGACACGTTGGCCTCGATGCGGCGGACGTACTGGGTCACCGCCGGATTCGCGAGGTCGCTCTCGGTAAGGTCGCTGGCCCGGTTGATGGCCGCGTAGTAGCTCGCGATCGTGGCCGCCAGCCCCGAGGTGGACAGGTTCGGGTTGACCTTGCCAAAAGTGAACCGACCCCACTCGGGGCGACCGAAGGTGGCCCAGCCCGAGCGCCCGGACGAGCCAAGGATCTCACCCCAGCCGAGGGGACCCTTCTGTTGGAGCAGCTCTCCCTTCGGCTGCGGCATGGCGATGACCAGCGGACTGTTCGCGATCGACGGGTACCGGCCGGGGGTCTGCGCCGGACGCCCGGCGGCCTCGTCCCGCAACTTCAACTGCCCGGTCCACAGGGTTGACGTCGGCAACCACACCTGCGGCCGTGGCAAGCCGGGCTGCTTGACCGACCATTCGCCGGCCAACGCGTCCGTCGCCGCACCGGACGAGAGTCCATGTACGGTCACCACGGCGCACCGGCCACCGAACCGCCGATCGCTCGTGTTGTAGCGTTCTGCCAACTCGCCGAGCAGCACGTCCTTCTCAATCGACGAGCTGACCTCCAGCGGCGTACACTCGACGTCCGCCGCCGGCCGGACGATCAGGTAGGCCGCCGCGATGATCGCGAATCCGGCCACGATGGCCGTGGTGTACGGCAGCCACGGCCGGGCAGTCGGTCGACCTGAAACCATGTGGTCCCTCCAGAGTGTCGGCTGACGACGTCGGCATCAGCCACCAGCCCGGCCGAGCCGCGATGCGGACCGACCGGATCGTGTTCGTGGGTCAGGGCCCGGACCGGCCGAAGTCAATCACGCGGAAACCGTCGTATCCGGGAATGACGTTGTCCGGCTTCAGGTCGCGATGGACCAGGTCGGACGGACGCGTCGCGATCGGCGCGGTGGCGGTGCCAACGGTCGCTCAGTCGGTGCGGTGCGTTCCCGGAAATCGGGCCACGCTCACGGACGTGCCGCTTCAGGGTTGGGCCCTCGATGAACTCGCTGACCACGTACGGTGGGTCCGCGTCCACCTCCCGGTTGTCGTTCACGTCCCTGCCCGGGTAGACGACGCCCTGGCCGTCCGCACCCAGCCGCCCGAGCAGTCGGTAGGGCCCGCCGTGTGCGGATCGTGCGAACTCAGCGGCGTGATACCAGGCATCGCCGCCCCTGTCAGCCCGGCCATTGCGACTCCACCGAAACCCTTTACGAGTCGCGCCGATGCGACGGACGACACAGGCATGATGTCACGAATTCTGGAACGGAACCGCCCTGCCACCAAACGATGAACCATGGAACCTGCGCCACGACGCCCGGTTCGCACCCCCGGCCGGCACCCAGACACGGGGCGGAAGCTCCTCTTCGGACCGCACCTCGTCTCCCCCGAGACGGACACCGTCCGGGTCGGTGACGAGCTGCCATGGCAACGGCAGTTGCGGATGCCTGTAGTGCGCGATCCCTGCCGCCACCGTGCCGGAGGCCGATGCGTGGCCTGCGGAGTCGGTTGCCGCGCTGGCGCCGCCGACGCCGACACCAAGCCCGTATCAGCCTCTACCGCCGGCGCGGCTACCCACCATGACTGCCGTCGCAGCACTACGCCCGGAGGCGGCGGACGAGTTTGCGCAGGCCGGCCTGCCAGCCGTCCGGGTCCTCCGCGCGGCGTAGGGCGTACGCGGCGACCTCTGGGTGCGGCAGGATGAGGAAGCGCTCCTCGGCCAGGCCGGTGACCACCGAGTCGGCGACCTGGTCCGGGCTGAGCACCGCGCCGGAGGCGGCGATGACCCGGGCCCCGAGGTGCCCGGCGGCCAGCCCCTCGGCCAGCATCGGCGTGTCCACGCCCTGCGGGCACAGCGCACTGACCCGCAGGCCCTGGTCCCGGTAGGTGACGGAGAGCCACTCGGCGAAGCCGACGGCGGCGTGCTTCGTCGTCGTGTACGCCGCGTCGCCGACCACCGTCAGCACGCCCGCCGCCGAGCACGTGTGCAGCAGGTAGCCGCCGCCCCGGGCCAGCATCGCCGGGAGCACCGCCCGGGCCGCGTAGACGTGGGAGAGCACGTCGCCGGGCCTCGGTTCCTCGCGTCGCGCGCAGAAGCAGCCGCACCCTCGCCAGCCGGCCTGGGACGCCGTGTGGGCGCTCGTCGCCGCTTCCCCGGCCGTCGCCGCCACGGACTACGGACGGGCGTGTGAGAACGCCCGGGTGTGGCGGGCCGTGGAGGCAGCCCAGGACGCGATGGAGCAGGCCCGCCCGCGTCGCGCGCAGGAGGGCGAGCTGGCTCCCTGGATCCGCCGCGCCATCGGTGACCCCGGCAGCATCGCCGGCTTCCGCCGAGGCCCCCACTGGCCGCAGGGCCACGAGGGCTGGGCCGAGCAGATCGAGAGCGCGCCGGTCCTGGCCGTCGACGGCCGGCCGCACTGCGAGCGCTGCTCCCAGGTGATCCGGGTCGACGACCTGTACGACCCGCCGCTGCCCGGTGTCGGCCTGTGGGAGCACAAGGGCGCCTGTCCGACCGAGCAGGTGCCCTACGCCGCCTCGGTCGTTACCGTCGAGCTGCCCGGGGTGAGCTGACGTGCCGATCCGCCCGGAGAACCGCGACCGGTACCCCGACAACTGGCCGGAGATCTCCCTCGCTGCCAAGGAGGCCGCCGGCTGGCGCTGCGCCTGCGAGGCGGAGTGCGGGCGAGGCACGCACGAGGGCCGCTGCCCGAACCGGCACGGGAAGCCGGCGTACGGCACTGGCTCCCGGGTGGTGCTCACCACCGCCCACCTCAACCACACGCCCGAGGACTGCCGGCCGGAGAACCTGCGGCCGATGTGCCAGGGCTGCCACCTCCACTACGACCGCGATCACCACCGGGAGACCGCCGGGCGACCCGGCGCGCCCGGATCGCCGCTGCCGGGCAGCTCGCCCTCATCGAGGAGGCATCGTGATCCGCGTCCTCCTGACCGCCGGCACCGCCGCCCTCATCGCCCTCGTCGCCGCCGTCATCGGCCTCTCCGCCGCCCTCGACATCACCTGGGACCCCGAGATGGCCGTCGCCCAGGCCCTCATCGCCGTGTTCCTCGGCCAGTACCTGCTCGTCGCCTACTTGCCCAGCCGAAAGGGTCGTCCGTGACCTCTCCGCACCACCTGCACGCCGTCGCCGCCGCCTGGTCCCTCCAGGCGGCCCGACGCCGCCTCGCTCAGCTCGCCGAGGAGGAGGCCGCCTAAATCGCCGCCGGGCAGCTGGAGGCCCCCGCCCTCCTGCACTCCCCGGCGTGGGGCCGACGGCACGCCCTCGGCGGCCATGGCGACCCCACGTCCGGCATGGTTGCCACCGCCGACCGGCCACCCCGCGCTAACCGGTGGCAGCGCCTCCTCGACCGCGCCGACCGCCGCATCACCGGCATCGCCGGCATGCTGCGCGTCGACGGGCCCGACCCGCTCGGCCGGATCCTCGCCGCCATCCCGCGCACCATGCCCGGCACGGCCGCCGTGGTCGCGCTGCACCTCGGCGACGAGGACCGGTGGATCCGCGAGGCCGTCGACCTGGCCCCGGCGCGGGAGCCGGTGCCGGGCGCCCCGGAGTGCGTGGTGTGCGGGGTGCGCCGCCTGGAGGTGCAGACCGCCGGGCCGGTCGACGCATGGACGGTGGTGTGCGCCGCCGGCTGCCGCTGCCGGGGCGAGGGCTGCCGGTGCGGGATGCCCGGCGCGGTAGAGGGCGTCACGCACATCTGGCCAAGGGCGGACGTGCTCGCGGGTGCGGTTGTGGGAGACGCACCGGAGGCCTGAGGTGCAGACGCCCAGGAAGCCCGGAACGCCTCTGGCATCGGCCGACACGGCATGGCCCTTCGCGACCAGGAGGAAGGGCCTCACACCAGACGGTGTGAGGCCCTTCCTCATGTTGGCTGATGTTTACGTCAAGACGGAGGTGCGCCCGCCGTCACATTGGCTAGAAGGGGGGCGGGGTCGACGCGCAGTTCACGTTGACGGCGTCGATCTGGTTCTTCAACTGGAAGTTCCAGTACTGATACGAAGGCACCGTGCCCCAGTTGTCCCAGTAAGTACCGGTCCAGTTGTACACCGTGATGCTGTTGCCCTGAGTCCGTGCCGAATTGGCCCAGTCGTTGGCGAGGCGACTGCCGCCAGCGCCGTCACCGATAAGCCACTCGCCCAGGTTCCACCAACCGCAGCCATCCAGGACGAAGGGGTACCCCAGGCCGTTGTCGTAGTCGTAGAGGCAGGGGTATCCGGGCTCGCACCACCAGGCGGCCTGGACTGAGTAGCCATCACCAGGGACGACCTTCGTGCCCCCGGCGTTCGCTGGCACCGCGCCAGGCGGTGGGGGTGGCACCCTGTCCGCCGTCGATGCGCTGACGGTCGGAGTCGTCTCGTTCGCGTGTGCGACTCCCGCGAAAGCAGTAGTGCTGACGACGACCAGTGCGGCGACCGCAGCGAGTTGCTTGAGGAACCTGGCTCTGATCACAGAGTCCTCCCCGTCCTTCCTATGTGGCTGGCAGTCGCACATCGACTACCGTCAGTTGCTGAACCGTACACGAGCTGAGGGAGGACGGCTGACCGTATTGCTGTTGTCCTCATCACCCTGGGGCCTGCCGGATACCCCTGCGGCATGCCCGGCGGGGTGGAGGGCGTCGTCCACATCTGGCCGAGGGCCGCCGTGCTCGGCGCCGTCGCGGGGGCCGCGCGGAGAATGGGCCCATGAGTCCTCAGCGGATCTACAACCGAGCGAACATGCACACCTACGAGTCGGCTGACTGCACCGCATGCGGTCAGCCCAACCACGTCAACTGGATCCCCGACCACCGTCTCGGGGTGGAGAACTTCCTGCCGGACGAGTCATGCGACAACCGGGACTGCGAGCGGTACGGCAAGGGTCCTGAGAAGCGGTAGCGACGATGGCCCGTGAGTCCATCTCGCGTCATGGGCAATCAAGGTCAACCATTCACAGCCGGCATCCAGATAAGTGGCCCAAGATGACTCTTATGGTGTAGCGCCGTCAGGGCCGGGCAGCGCTCGGACCGTCACCTCCGGATAGGACCCGTCGTCGGCCGCTTCGAGAATGAGGGCCGAGCTTCCCTCCATCGTCACCCCGCTGTTGGTTCGTAGAGTTTCGGAGACGACGTTCTGCAGCATCTGCATCAGCGCGCGCTCGACATGCTCCGGCGCATGCGCATGCGGAATCTCCTCGCCCGAAGCGCCGTCCACCACCATCTGAAGCTGACTCGCCGTGACCGCGACCGGATCGTCGACCTCGACCTCCACCGACATCACTAACCTAAATCGCCTCTTACCCATTTATTTCTCCTCGCTGCCATCGCCACAATGACGGATCTCTGCTCAAGACAGCCGGCTTCGAATGCGCCGCTGTCCAGATTGGTCAACCAGCGAGCCGGTGCGCGGATTCCCGCATCTACGGCAGCGGCACAACCACCCACCCGCCGCCGCCCTGCCAGCGGACCCGAATCTCGCTGATCTCCGGCAACTCCGCAGCCGTAACCACCCAAAAGCCGATCGACTCTCCTGGGCTCAACCGCGATGCCCCCAGAGGGCCCTGCTCGATCGGTCTCACCATTTCTCCCGCGTTGTGGATCTCTACCTCCCAGGCTGGCTCGGTGCCCACATTGCGCAGGCAAGTAGCTGTTGGATGCTCCCTTCGGCAATACCTGCCATGCCACCGGCGGAGGTGGCGGGGGAATTGCTGCCTCCGCCGCAGCCGCTTGCCGTTCGGCAGCCTCTGCTGATCGCCGAGCTGCCTCTACCGATGCCTTCGCGCCTCAGGCCCCAGGCCGAGACGCGACGGCCACGACGGAGATGATGATCGCAATGACGTTGGTCCAGTCCATGCGAGGCAAGGTAATGGTCCTTCGCCGCTAACGCCCTGAGCCGAGCAAGCGTGCTGCGCGGCACAGAGAGCCCAGAAGGAATCGTTGCAAGGATCGATACGATCGGATCATGCAGCTCGACTTGGGAGACGTGCCCGCCTGGGCCGCTCTCCTCATCTCCGCCGGCGCCGTGTACGTCGCGACCCGCGCCAACCGGCACGCCCGCGACTCCGCTGCCGCCTCGAAGGATTCGGCCGGCTCTGCCCGCCGCTCGGCCGATGCAGCCGAACGTCAGGCCGTTGCTGCCGAGGCCGCCATCCCCCCGCCGCCGCCGCAGGTGGTATGGCAGGTGGAGCGGGTGAACAACAAGCGGTACCTCCTGCGCAATGTTGGCGTCGGAACCGCCACCGGAGTGCAGATCGACGTCCGGCAGGCTCACCCGCTGGTCGGGCTGAACCTCGGCAATGGCACGGTCGGACCGAACGAGTCTGTCTCGTTCCTCATCACGGGCAGCATGGGGCGGCCCTCCCCGACGGAGCTCTGGGTGTCGTGGGACGGCCAAGACGAGCCGGTGGCCGTGCCGGTCTGAGTGGCCGGCGCGCCCGGCCGCAGTCGGTTTGCTTGATTGTCCGAGGCTGGGAGAATCGGCGGCGTGGCTGACGACTTCGTGAAGACCGACCGAAACATCAAGGTCACCCTCGACCTTGACGACCAGCTCACGTGGGGCGAGCTGATCCGCTTTGTTGAGCTTGCCAAGACTGCGGGCAGCATCTCGCCCGATCAGCCGGTGGGCATTGACTACGACCCGAACGAGAGCATGCCGGTCATCACCGGTCTCCACGCCTACCTCGACGCCGAGAACCTGTCCCAGGGCCGATGATCTGGCGCAACGGCCACGAGTACGGCACCGCCAGGGAGATCGCGGCCCGCCTTGGCGACGACGTCACCGAGGCCCGCATCCGCGACTGGGCCCGCCGCTCACGCAACTCGGCCGACCCGCTTCACGGCCAGCTCCCCGCCCACCACGTTCCCGGCCGCGGTCGGGGTACCACGTGGTACCGCCTGGACCAGGCCGCCGCCGTCGAGGCCACCACCCGGCAGACGAAGGGCGGGGCCGGCGCGACGCGGCACACAGCGCGCCGAGTTGACGCCAGCCGCCTGACCGAGCGAAGATCGCATCACACATCCACCGACAGGCGGAGTGTGCCCGCAGCCCGGTAGAGCCCTACGGCTCCCGGGCTGTTCTGCGTCCGGGGTCGGGACGCGCGGGCCGGGGGGAGCGGGCAAGCCGCTGTGGTGGCCGGCCTGCCCGCATACCCCGTCACCCCTCCTTGGTGCAGGTCAGCACGATCGTCCGGTCGACACGGACCTTCACGCCCGCCTTCGTGCTCTGCTTCGTCACCGTCCAGTTCGGCGGGTACAGCACGATCTTGTCGTCGGTGTCCTGGGAACCGAAGGTGATCTTCGTGAAGCCCAGCTCGCTGAGCGTCTCGTAGGCGATCTGCGCGTTCTCCCCGACCAGGTTGGGCATCTTCACCTCAGCGACGGTGGGGGAAGGGGAAGCCGTGGCGGCGGTGCTCGATGGCGCTGCCGGCGCGGCCGGCGCCGTGGTGGCTGGGGCGCTCGGCGCCGGTGCCGTGGTGGCCGGGGCGGTGGTGAGCACTGGCTGCGCGGCCGGCTTCTTCTCCGGCTCGCTACCGCCGCCGCCGACGGCAGCCCCAACGATCCCGCCCACGCAGCACATCGCGACGAGCCCGCCAACGACGAGGCCGATGATCGCGCCCTTCGACAGCCGCGGCTTCGACGACGGCGGCGGCGGCATTAGCGGCTGGGTGGGGTCAGGTTGGGGAGGTGGTGGATAAGTCATTCGGCCAGCCTGCACACCCTGGTCACCTGCGGTAAATCCGCCGGCCGGTCACTAACGGTGTCGATCGCACGACACGGTGACAGTGTCAGAGGAGATCCGGATGAGCGACCTCGCCCCCAGCCCGGCCAAGGTGGACATCACCGTCGCCGGCCACACCGTCATCGTCGAAGCCGCCGAACCCCTGGACGTCGTCGCCACCAAGGCCCTCGACCTGTTCCGCCAGACCAGCGAGGACGCCCGCCGCTCGCCGGTCGGCTTTGGCGCCCCGCCCGCCCACGTCGAGCTGTCCGCCGACCCCTGACCCGGCCCGGCGCCGTGAGGTGACCCATGGGCATGGCCCCCTTCACCGACGACGAGCGACGCCTCGTCACCGAGCTGCACGCCGAGGGCCACGGCCGCAACGAGATCAGCCGCCGCACCGGCATTCACCAGAAGCGTGTCTCCGCCATCGCCGTCGAGCTGGGGCTGTCCTTCCGCCGCGGCGGCGCCCGCACCGCGACGGCCACCGAGGCCCGTTCACCCGCCATGCGCGGTCCCAGCCGGCGTCATCGACCTCCACTCCCCCGCTCGTGGTTACGCCCGCGTTCGCGCAGAACAGGTCGATCCTCCCGTACCGCCGTTCGGTGTCGGCGACCAGCGCGCGGACCTGCTCCTCGTCGGTCACGTCCAAGGCGGCGGCGTGGGCGACCGGGCCGACGCCGTCGGCGACCGCGCGGGCCGCGTCGGCGTCGAGATCGGCCACCACCACGGCGGCAGCGCCCTCGGCGGCGAACCGCCGCGCCAGGGCCGATCCGATGCCGCCGGCCCCACCGGTGATCACACCACCCGGTCGGTGAGGTTCACCGCGACTCCCCCCGGCCCAGGCGCGTGATCAGGTCAGCCAGCGCCGCCGTGCCACCCGCAGTCACCTCGGGGGTGGGCAGCAGGGCCAGCACCGGCACATCGATCCCGGCGTCGGCGTAGCGGCGGACCTGCTCACGGCAGTGCTCCGGCGAGCCGTGCAGCACCAGCGCGTCGACCACCTCGTCGGGCACCGCCGCGCTGGCGCCCCGCCGGTCCCCGGCGGCCCAGGCCCGCCACATCGGCCCGAGCACCTCCTCCCGGCCCAGCCAGCGGTGGAACTCGGCGTACGCGGGAACGGTGAGATAGCTGGTGATCAGCCGGCGGGCCAAAGCGCGGGCGTGCGCGGCGTCGGAGGTGGGGCAGACGAAGATCCGGGCGACCACCTCGAATCCCGGGCGCCGCTCGCCCACCTCGGCGAGCGCCCGCGGCACGTCACCCGCGGCGAGCCAGTTCAGGATGACGCCGTCGGCCTCCGCGCCGGCCAGCCGCAGCATGCCCGGGCGCAGCGCGGCGAGCAGCAGCGGCGGCGGCACGGCCGGCGGCCGTTCCAGCCGGAACCGACGCACGGCGAAGGTGTCGTACGCCTCGTCGACGGTCGCGCCGGACAGCGCCGCCCGCAGGAAGCGCAGCACGTCCCGGGTGCGCCGGAACGGCTCGTCGAACGGCACGGCGTTCCAGTTCCGCACGACGACCGGCGAGGACGCGCCGACGCCGAGCGCGAACCGGCCGGGCGCGGTCTCGGCGAGCGCGGCGGCGCTCATCGCCAGCAGGCCGGGCCCCCGGGTGAAGACCGGCGTGATCGCGGTGCCCAGGCGCAGCCGCGGCTGCCAGGCGGCGGCGAGCGCCAGCGGGGTGAACGCGTCCGCCCCGGCGACCTCGGAGGACCACACGTCGGTGAACCCGGCCCGGTCGAGGGCGGCGTAGACCGCGGCGTGGTCGGCGAGCGGGATGCCGTCCAGCGGCACCGTCATGCCCCATCGGGTCGTCATCGGTCGATGGTGCCCGCCGGCTGTCACCCGGATCAAGATCCCGCCCCTGTTTCCCGGTAGCCGGGCGGTCGGGCGGTCGGCGGTGTTACGACTGCGGGATGGGCGCACGTGACGGCGGGGCGAGCTGACCATGGCCACCCACGAGGCGGGACGCCGGCTGCCCTCGGCCGTCGACGCCGGCCGGGCCACGTTCCTCGAACTCTTCTTCGACCTGGTGTACGTCTTCGCGCTCACCCGCATCTCGGTCCGCTCGTTCGAGGACCTGGCGCTGGAACCCGGGGGCGCCCGGGGCTGGGGCGCGGTCACCGGCGGCGCCAAGACGCTGCTGCTGCTCCTCGCGCTCTGGGCGGTGTGGCAGGGCACCTCCTGGACGACCAGCCGGTACGACCCGCACCACGCCTGGTTGCAGGCTGTCGTCATCACCGCCCTGGTGGCCAGCATGGTGATGGGGGTGGCGATCACCCGGGCGTTCAGGGAAACCGGGCTGATGTTTGCCGTGGCGTACGTGGCCGCGCAGCTCTCCCGCCCGCTGATCCTGCTGCTCGCCCTGGGCTCGCACCCGTACCGACGGCTGAACCTGCGGATGCTGCTCGTCTTCAGCGCGACCGGCACGCTCTGGATCATCGGCGCGTTCGTGCCGACCAATCCGCGGGTGCTGCTGTGGACCGCCGCGCTCGCGGCCGAGTACCTGGCCGCCCGGTTCGGCTGGCCGGTGCCGGGGCTGGGCCGCTCGACCGTCTCCCGGTGGGACATCGCCGGGGAGCACCTGGCCGAGCGGTACCAGCAGTTCTTCCTCGTCGCGCTCGGCGAGACGATCCTGGTCGCCGGCCTCGCCTACAGCGAGGGCCCGTCCGGCGGCGGGCACACGCTCGCCTTCGCCCTGGCGCTGGTCACGTCGATCGTGCTGTGGCGGATCTACGTGCAGCGGGCCGGGCAGATCCTCGCCGAGGCCGTCGTGCGGGCCCGGCACCCGGCCAGCATCGGCCGGTCCGCGGCCGACACCCACCTGGTCATGGTGGTCGGGCTGACCGCCACCGCGATCGGTTACAAGCTGGTGATCGAACACCCGCTGGACCGCCCGGAGGCGGCCTGGCTGGCGATGGTGCTCGGCGGGCCGGTGCTCTTCCTCGCCGGCCGGGCCCGGTTCGAGTACGAGGTGTTCAGCCGGGTGTCGCCGTCGCGTTGGATCGCCGCCCTCGTGCTGCTGGTCCTGATGCCGGTGCTGCTGCGCACCGTGTCGCTGGTGGCCGCGGCCGTCGCCGCCGCGCTGCTGACCGCGGTCGCGGTCGCCGACGCCCGCCGGGCCCGGGGCGCGCCGCCGGAGGCCGCGGCGCCGCCCTTCTGAGCCCCGGGTGAACCGCCGGGCCCGCCCCCGTCAGGAGGTCGCATCCAGCACCGGCGATGGCCGCCGGCTGCGAGCTAGTCTCCTGGCATGACCTTCTCGCTCGTCGCCCGCTCCGACGACGGCCGCCTGCACGGCGTCGTCGTGGCCAGCAGGTTCCTGGCCGCCGGCGCGCTGGTCCCGGCCGCCGAGGCGGAGGTCGGCGCGCTCGCCACCCAGGCGCACGTCAACCTCGCGTACCGGCCGCAGGGGCTGACGCTGCTGCGCACCGGGGTGGCCGCGGCCGACGTGGTCGCCGGCCTCGTCGCCGCCGACCGCGACCGGGACCACCGTCAGCTCGGCGTGGTCGCCGCCGCGGGCGCGGGCGCGACCTGGACGGGCGCGGCCTGCCACCCGTGGGCCGGCGGCCAGGCCGGCGACGGCTGGGCGGCGCAGGGCAACATCCTGGCGGGCCCGCAGGTGATCGACGCGGTGCGGGACGCCTGGCTGGGCGGGGCGGCGCTGCCGTTCCCCGACCGGCTGCTCGCCGCGCTGCGCGCCGGGGACCAGGCCGGCGGTGACCGGCGCGGCCGGCAGAGCGCCGGGCTGCTGGTGGTCGAGCGCGGCGGCGGGTACGGCGGCACCGGCGACGTCCTGGTCGACCTGCGGGTCGACGACCACCCCGATCCGGTGACCGAGCTGGGCCGGCTGCTCGCGCTGCACACCCTGCTCTTCGGCCGGCCCGATCCGGCCACTCTGCTCGACCTGACCGGGGCGGTGGCGACGGAGGTCGGCGGGCTGCTGGCCGCGCTGGGTCTGTCGGTCGACCCGGACCGGCCGGAGGAGGCGCTCTTCGCCTGGGCCGGGATGGAGAACCTGGAGGAGCGGCTGGTGCCCGGCCGCATCGACCCCGTGGTGCTGGACCACCTGCGCAAGGCGGTGCCACGGGTGCCCGCGCCGCGCGCGGCGGCGGACCCGCTCGCCGCCACCTGACCCGCGTCGCCCGGCGACGACCGTCCCGGGGGACGGGGCGGGCGCGCGGGGAGACGGCGACCAGCCCGGCCCGGCCTCGCCGGTCGCCGGGACGCGACGACGGCTCGCGTGGTCGGCGGGAGGAGACGGGTCAGCCGCCGAAGGAGAGCCAGCGGAAGCCGGTGGCGCCCAGGACGGCCCGCTCCCGGGCGGTGAGGTCCGCCCGGCCCGTGGCCTTGCGGATCAGCGTGAGCCGGTCCCAGCCCAGCTCCGCCGGAACGGGTCGCCCGCCGGTGAGCAGGCCGGCGACGACCTCCGCCGCGGTGGGTGTCAGCCACGGCTGCCGGTCCAGCGTCGCCGCCAGGTCCAGGCCGTGCACCCCGACCTCCACGACGCGGGTACGCAGGAACTCGGTCAGCGCCATCGCGTCGCCGTGGCGGGTGCGCACCACCCGGCCGGGCGGCTGGGCGTCGACGGCGGCCAGGGCGTCCCGCCAGGCCCGGTCGAAGTCGGCCACCAGGGCGGGACCGTCGAGTTCCCGGGCCTCCCGCCGGCCGCTGTCGATGCGGGCGGCGTCCACCGGCGGGGTGAACTTGGCGGCGCCGTAGTACGCGGCGGCGTCGACCTCGGCGCGGGGCGGGGCCGGCGCGGCGAGCATGTCGACCAGCCGCCCGGCGCCGGTGCGCACGTGGGCCAGCAACTCCCGCACGGTCCAGGGGCGGCAGTCGGTGGGGCGGTCGAGATCCGCCTCGTCGACACCGCGCAGCACCTCGCCGAGCCGTGCGCACTCGTCCCGGAACGCCGCCCGTACCCGCTCCACCGGTCCTCCCCCGTCCGTGGCTGCCGCCCCGACCCTCTCACACCGCCGATCGGCGGCGGCGAGGCCGTTTCGGCGGTCGCCGGGCGGGTACGCGCGGCCGGGCCGAGGAGAGGAGCGCCACCGATGGCCGGGATCATGCTGCGCAGCACCGCGTTCAACGACCACGACATGTTGCCGACCCGCTTCTCCCGCGAGGGAGGCAACGTCTCACCGCCGCTGGAGTGGTCGCAGGTGCCGGAGTCCGCGACCGAGCTGGTCCTCTTCGTCGAGGACCCGGACGCCGGGAAGACCCCGTTCCTGCACTGGCTGGTGACGGGCATCGCCCCCACCGCGGCCGGGGTGCCCGAGGGTGGGGTGCCTCTGGGCGGCCGGGAGTGGCCCAACGACTTCGGCACGACCGGGTGGGGCGGGCCGCACCCGCCGCAGGGCGACGATCCCCACCGGTACTTCTTCCGGCTCTACGCGCTGGACCGGCCGCTGGAGCTGCCCGACACGCCGCACGCCGACGACGTGCACCGCACGCTCGTACAGCGGGACATCGCGAGCGGGACGATGGTGGGCACCTACTCCCGCTGACGCGGGCGCCACGCCCGCCCAGAGGCGGCGAGCCGGGGCGACCCGGTGCCGGGAGGCAGCGGGGCCGCTGTCAGCCCTGCCGGGAGGCGGCGGGGCCCGGCTCAGCCCTTGACGCGGGGCACCAGGCGGTGGACGGCGGCGAGCACCAGCGCCATCACCACGCCCATCGTTCCGGCGATGCCGGCGGCGCTGCCGGCGTACCCGACGAACAGCGGCCGGCGGGCCAGCTCGTCGGGCGGGGTGGCGCGCAGGTCGAGCAGCCAGGCCAGGGCGAGACCGCAGGCGACCGCCGCCAGCGCGCCGCCGATGCCGAGCACCGTGGCGGCGACCCGGTGCGCGTCGGCCGACTCCACCTGCGCCTGTTCGCGTTGTGTGACCAGCAGCAGCAGCCCGGCCAGCGCCGCCCACACCCCGACCACCAGGAACGCCGCCACCGCGTCGCTGGGCCGGTGCCAGCCGGCGGAGAGGGTGGCGACTCCGGCGACCGCGGCGTAGCCGGCCCCGAGGAAGGCCCCGAGCGCCCGCACCTTTTGCGGCAGCACGAGCACCAGGGCCACCGCGACCGACGCGGCGACGGTGGCGTGCCCGCTGGGCAGGCTGTTGCCGGCGTAGATCCGCTCCGGGTCGATGCCGAAGTCCGGCCGGGCCAGTGCGTACTTGAGCAGCTGGGTGGTGCCGTTCGCGCCGGCGATCAGCAGGGTGGCCGTGACGGCGAGCGCGATGCGACCCCGGATCAGCGCGATGAAGCCGATCACCGCGGTCGCCGCCAGGAGCGACACGACCGACATGGCGTTGAGGATCCGGTCCACCGGGCCGTCGATGCGGTCCTGACCTATCCGGTTGCCGGTCAGAGCGACGGTGTCGACCCACTGGCCCGCCTCGATGTGCAGGGCGACCCGCCACACGGCCAGGAAGGCGGCTGCCTGAACGATCGCCAGGACGACCAACCAGACTGCGGTCCAACCCCTCGGCGTCGCTCGCACCCGCACACCGTAGCGGCCAGCCCGCCCCGGCCACCCGCTGGCCTGCCCACCGGCGCCGGATAGGTTTGGGGGGCGGACGTGAGGAGGTGGCGGGTGGTCAGCACACCGGAGCGCGGGTCGTCCCCGGCGGACCGGCCGGAGAGCCTCGCCGACCTGCTCGGCGGGCGTCGGGGCGCGGTCGACGCCACCCTGCCGCCGGTGGCGTTCGCGGTCGGTTGGCTGGTCGGCGGCCACTCGCTGTGGGCCGGGGTCGGCGCGGCGGTCGTCACGGGCGCGGCGCTGGCCGGCTGGCGGTTACGGCGGGGCGACCGACCGCGCTCGGTGCTGGTCGGGCTGTTGGCGGTCTGCGTGGCCGCGCTGGTCGCGTTGCGCACCGGGCGCGCCGAGGACTTCTTCCTCGTCCAACTGCTCTCCAACGCGGCGAGCGCGCTGGCCTGGGTCGTCAGCATCGCGGTGCGCTGGCCGCTGCTCGGGGTGGTGGTGGGCGTCGCGCTCGGGCAGCGCAGCCGGTGGCGGCGCGATCCGGCGCTGCTGCGCGCGTACGGCCGGGGCAGTTGGGTGTGGGCGGCGACCTACGTGCTGCGGGTGCTCGTGTTCCTGCCGCTGTGGCTCGGCGGCCAGGTGGTCGCGCTGACGGTCGCCCGGGTGGCGCTGACCTGGCCGCTGGTGGCGACCGCGCTGGCGGTGAGCTGGGTGGTGGTGCGCCGGTCACTGCCGGCGGGTCACCCGGGGCTGCGGCATCCGGTCGTGCCGGCCGTCGCGGTCGCAGCGGAAAGATGAGGGAGAGGCCGCCACGGGGGGAGCGGCCTCTCCGGTGACGTACGTTACTCCGTCGCGGTCCCGTGCGTGATCCCGTGACGGCCTGTTTTTGCGGGCTTTTTCGCGCCCGTTGCGTATCCGGGTGGTGGGGTGGGTCGGTCCGTTCCGCCGCGTCGGCCGGAGGCCGGCCCACCGCCCCGCCCCTTCAGGTGGAGTGACGGTTGGTCAGTCCGGCTGCTGGCGGGCGGCATAGGCCCGTACCTTGGCCCGGTTGCCGCAACTGGCCATGCTGCACCAGCGACGCCGGCCCCGCCGGTCGAGGAAGAGCCATCCACAGTCGACGGCCGGGCAGGCGCGTACCTCGGTGCGGGCCGGGGTGCTGAGCAGGTCGGCGGCGGCCCGGGCACCGGCCAGCAGCGGCAGCAGCAGACCGACGTCGTCGGGCAGCGTCCAGTGGGCGAGCCCGTCCTGGTCCGATTCCAACACTGCCACGGCGGCGGCCCGCTGTGCCTGCTCGGCGACGTGCCGGAAGGCCGCGGTGTCGCCCGGGTCGAGCAGGACGTCGTGCAGCGCGGTGCGCAGCAGCCGGGTCGCCACCAGTACGTCGTGTGCGGCGGCCGGGTGGCGGCGACCGTGTTCCCGGAGTCGACCGACGGTGGTCGGGGTGAGTAGCTGGACGTGCCCGGTCCACACCGCCAGACGGTCGTAGTCGCGAAGCCACTCCCGTTCCGGGCTGGGTGGTGCCGCCCAGCCGGCCCAGGTGTTGCAGAGCTCCAGGGCGGGATGCCCGCCGACCGGGGCGGGCATCGGATAGCCCTCGACGTTCACCCAGTGCATGTCGACAGTGTGCCTTGACTCGGCGCAGTTAACCAGTACTGTCAGCAACACCGGTTAGCTGACATTTACTGGTTAGGTGATGAACATGCGCCTGGGAAAGATCGTCAGTCGGTCTCTGCTCGGAATGCTGATGGTGTCCACGGCCCTCGTGACCGCTCCCACCGGCCCGGTGGCCGCTCGGGACATCGGATCCCAGGCGACCGTGTCCGGTTGGCGAGGCTGGGCCGGCAACCGCCCCGAGCCCTGGCGTCCGTCGATCCAGGAGGAATGGACCGGGCCGGCCGGCCGCTACTGCTCGTTCCCGCTCCACGTCCGCGTCGTCTCCCAGGACGTACGGGTCCGGGTGCTCGCCCGGTATGCCACCGGGGCCGTCCGACGTGAGGAGTACGCCGGCCCGCTGACCGTGGACTTCGTCAACACCGACACCGGGAAAACCGTACGCCGGGACGCGGGCGGCTCCGGACTGCTCGAATACCGCCCGGACGGCGGGTGGCTGCGCTACACCATCGTCGGGCCGGCGGGGTTCGGCTTCCGGTTGGGGGACCGCTACCCACGTGGCTACTACATCCTCGACGGGCTGCATGTCATCTCGATCGATCCGGCCGGCACCCGTCGGCTGACGCTGGGGATCGGCCGACAGGACAACGTCTGCGTCGCTCTCGGTGACCCGACCGCCTGACCACGGCGACCCGGTGAAGGTGGTGGGTGGGGACGGCCGACGTGCAGCTCTGCGTACTCGGGCCACTGACCGCACACCGCGGCGGGGCGGAAGTGGCGCTCGGTGGCCGGCGACAGCATGCTGGTCGCGCACGACGTGACGATGCTGGAACGGGGGCAACCCGCTGCGTCACGACCCTGACCGGCGCGCTCGGTCACATCGACGCCGCACGGCCCGACCTCGACGTGACGCGAGGGCCGAGGTCACCCGCGTCACGCCGTCCGCCGTCGTCAGCGAGGCAGGGCCTGCTGCAGTTCCGCCCGCAGCGCCGGGGTGAGCATCTCCCCCGCCTGCTTGGCCAGCCGCGCCATCTCGTAGCCGACCACGCCGATGTCGGCGTCCGCGCCGGCCAACGTGGCCAGGATCGACCCGTCACGCACCTGCATGACCAGGAAGTAGCCGCGCCCCATCTCGACGACCGTCTGCTTGACCACGTCGCCGTCGAACATCTGGGCGGCGCCCGCGGTGATGCTCATCAGCCCCGACGTCACCGCGGCGAGCTTGTCGGCGTTGTCCCGGGGCAGGTGGTCGGAGATCGCGACCAGCAGGCCGTCGGAGGAGACCACGATGGCGTGCGCCACTCCCGGCACCCGCTGTGTGAATCCGCTGACCAGCCAGCTCAGGTCGCGGGCCTCCTGGCTCAACGTCGTCATCGATCTCCTCCTTCGGGGCGCACGCCGCCGGGCGGCATGAATATCTCGGTGGTGTCCTCGGCTTCGGCCCGCCGGACGCCGCTGTAGAGCCGGGACAGCATGCCGCCGACCGCCTCCGGGTCCGGGTCGTGGCGTGCCACCGGCTGTTGCGGCCGCGCCGGCTGCGTGACGGCGGAGAGCTGGGCCATCGGCACCCGTACGGGCAGCCCGCGGGCGTTGGTCCCGCCGGTCACCGGGACGACGGGCGGGGTGGGCGAGGTCTCCCGCACCGGGGCCGGCGCCGGGCCCTGGCGGGACCACCAGCCCCCGCCCGTGGGCGGCCCGGCCGCCGGCGCGGGCACCTCCTCGGCCGCCACCGGCCGGGTCTGGTGGGGCACGGCGGCCTCCGGGCGCCGGCCGGCCACCGGCATCTCGTCGGGCGACGGCGCGCCGGCCCAGGCGACCGCGGAGGTCAGCATCCGCGCCGGGGCGGACGCGCCCGGCTCCGTCGCCGGCGCCGGGGCCAGCAGGTCACCGGGCAGCCTGATCCGGGCGACGAGGCCGGCGTTCGCGCCGCCGTGCAGCCGCACCTCGACGCCGAGCCGCGCGGCGAGGTGGCTGACCACGAACAGGCCCATCCGCTCGACGGTCGCGACGTCGGCCGCCGGCGGCGTGGCGAGGACGGCGTTGGCCTCGGCCAGGGCGGCCGGGCTCATGCCGAGGCCCTCGTCGGCGATCTCGACGACCGCGCCGGCGCCCTCGGCCCGGGCGGTGACGGCGACGACCGTGTCGGGGCGGGAGAACGAGGTGGCGTTCTCCAGCAGCTCGGCGAGGACGTGGACCAGCTCACCGACGGCGTGGCCGACGACGTGCAGATCGGCGACCCCCTCGTGGCGCACCCGCTGGTACTGCTCGATCTCGGCGCTGGCCGCCAGCAGCACCGCGCCGAGCCCCACCGGCCGGTTCCACCGGCGCGTCGACTCGGTCCCGGCCAGCACCAGCAGGCTGTCGTCGTTGCGCCGCATGCGGGCGGCCAGGTGGTCGAGCTTGAACAGGTTCTCCAGCTGGTCCGGATCGCTCTCCTCGCGTTCCAGGTCGTCCAGCAACTCCAGCTGGCGCTCGACCAGCACCTGGCTGCGCCGGGCAAGGTTGACGAACATCGCGTTGACGTTGCGCCGCATGGTGGCCTGCTCCACGGCGACGCTGACCGCGCTGCGGTGCACCGCGACGAACGCCTCGGCCAGCTCGCCGATCTCGTCGAGCGAGCGGACCACCGCCGGCGGGACCTCGATCGTGGGGACGCCACCGGTCACGGTACGCAGCCGGTCCAGGGCCTCCGGCAGCTCGAGCTGGGCGATCCGCAGGGCCTGACCGCGCAGCAGCCGCATGGACCGGGCGATGGACCGGCCGACCAGGACGGAGATGAGCAGGGCCACCAGCAGCACCGCGACGACCACGCCGACGACCAGCAGCGTCGTGCGCAGCTGCGCGGCGCTCACCTCGTCGGCCTGTCGTACGGCGTCGTCGAGCACCGACGCCTCGACCCGGCGCAGCAGCTCCTGGCGCTGCTCGCTGGCCGCCCACCACTGTGGAGCGGGCAGCACGGCCGGCTGGGCGCCGCCCGTCGGCAGGCTCTGCTCCTCCAGCCGGGTGGCGGCCAGGAACGCCGGGTCCACGGAGGTCTCGTCGTAGCGGCCGATCTGCGCGGCCGTCGCGGCCACCCGGAACGCGCCCAGCGCGGTGAGCTGCTGGGCCCGCAGGTCGGTCAGGACCACCTGGTCCTCCACGCCGTACCGGCCGGACCGGGCGGCCTCGTAGAGCTGGGCGCGGACCCGGGAGGACAGCTCCTTGACGCGGGCGAGCTGGACGTAGCGCAGCACCGCGTCGCTGAGGGCGGGCTGGTCCTCGCCGGGAGACGGCTCGGCGAGGAGGCTGAGCAGCGCGTCGACGGCGCGGTGGTAGTTGCTGAGGATGGTGTCGCTGCCCAGCACCGCCGGGGGGATCGCGGCCCGGATGTAGACGACCTGCTGGTACGCCTCCAACGCCTCGGAATAGGCGACCCGCCAGGACGCGTCGGCGTCGGCCAGCGGCTCGGCCGCGCGGCGCAGCTCGCGCAGGGCCTGGTCGGTGGCGCTCTGCAACGGTTTCAGCGCGACGATGGCCGCGTCCCGGTCGGCACCCGCGCCGCTGCGCCGCAGCTCGCCCAGCTCACCGGCGGCCCGGTCCCGCTCCTGCTGGAGCTGGTGGATCACGGCGGTGATCTGCCGGCCGATGCCCACCTGCCGGGCGAAGTCGCCGAGCGCGGTGGTCTGCCCGACCAGGGCGTGGGTCTGCACGCCGGCCAGCACCAGGAACGCCACCGAGGGGATGACCAGCACGGTCGCGAGCTTGGTGCGCATCCGCCAGTCCCGCAACCGGAACGGCGAACGGCGCCGGTGCGGGACGACCCGGACGTCGAACCGGCGCCGGCGGTGGTGCGGCACCTCGCCCCGTGCCGGGCCCGGACCTGCGCCCACACCTGCCTCCTACGTCCCTCGCGTCCGCCGCGGCGACCCGGGGAACGGAGTCCATCCAATCAGGCCCGCGAGCTGTGTCAACGGGCCGGGCTGAGGTGCGACTCAGGAGGGTGAGGCGGGCTCGTCCGTCCGGCCGATGTCGGCGAGCCGGGTCGCGTCGCCGACGCGACCCAGCGCGACCAGCGCCGCACCGCTCGCCCCGACCTCCGGGTTACGCCCGTGCCACACGGGCCGGGGCGCGAGCGCGGCGGCGAACGCCGAACGCCACCAGCGTGAGGCGGCCACCGCTCCCCCGCCGAGCACTACCTCGACCGGCTTGTCGACAGTGGACTCCAGCACCGCGAGATCCTCGGCGACCAGGTCGCACAGGCCCCGCATCAGCCCGGCCAGGATGTCCACGGCGGTGCTGCCGAAGCTCAGCCCCCGCAGCTCGCCGGAGCCCGCCGGCACCAGGCCGGGCGGCCGGTCGCCGCCGAAGCGGACGTTCACCGGCAGGCGGCCGTCGGGCGGCAGCCGGGCCAACGCCGCCTCCAGCTCCGCGCCCTCGGGCAGCCGCAGCTCCCGGTTGGCCCAGGCGAACAGGTTGCCGCCGGAGGAGTACGCGGCGCCGGTCACCACGTGGTCGTGGTCGACCCGGTAGCGCCACAGCGTCTCCGGCAGCGGGGGCAGCTCCTCGCCCGCCGGGCCGCGCTGCATCAGCCGGACCGCCGCCGAGGTGCCCACGGTCACCGCGACCCGGTCCGGGGCGACGCAGCCGGTGCCGACGTTCGACGCCGCGCCGTCGCCCACCGGCCCGGCCCACGGCGCGTCGGTGAGCTGGGGCCAGCGCCTCGCGTACGCGGGCCGCAGCCGGCCCCGCCACCGCGCCGGGGCCAGCTCGGGCAGCTCCTCGGCCCGGCTGCCGGCCAGCGCGCAGGCCTCGGCGTCCCAGTCCAGGGTCCGCACGTCCAGCAGCCCCGTGCCGGACGCCAGGGAGATCGACATCGGCGCGGCGTCGAGCAGCTCGCCCAGCACGTACTCGGCCAGACCGGCGAACCGGGCGATCGGGCCGCCGGTGTGCTCCCGCAGCCAGGGCAGCCGGATCGACCAGTAGCAGCGGTGCCACCACGCGCCCGTGCGCTGGTGGAAATCGTCCGGGTCGGCCGGCCCCGGCACGCCGGGCAGAGCCGCCGGCCGGGTGTCCAACCAGGTCAGCACCGGCCCGAGGGGCGCACCGTCGGCGCCCAGGGGAACCACCGAGTGCCACTGCGCGGACGTCGCCACCAGGGACACGTCCCGCAGGTGCCCCGCCGCGGCCAGCTCGTCCAGGCACTCGACCAGGCAGGCCAGGTAGCCGGGGCCGTCCAGCGTGCCGGTCCCGTCGTCGTGCACGACGAGGCTCACCCTGCGCCGGGCCAGCGCGCCGGGCAGCGGGCGGGCGTCCACGTCCAGCACGAGCCCGCGTACCGACGAGGTGCCCAGGTCGAGCGCGAGAATGTTCATCGACGGCCAAATTACCCGCTGCGCCGTGCTGCGGCGTCCCAGCGGGTGAGCCGTACGCCCGATCGGCTTCCCGGCCCGCGGGCCGCCGCGTAGGGTGGTGCCATGCTCGCGCACCTGACCTGCTGGTGGCCCGCCGACCCGGCGGCCATCCCCCGCGCGTAGCTTCCCACGCGGCCGCCCGACGAGGCGGCCGCCGGTCTCTCCCCGGCCCTCCCGGTCGCCCCGCCCGGGTGCCGCCCGGCCCGAGGAGACCCCATGACCCACCTGCCCGAGCTGCTGGCCGCCGTCGCCGCCGGCGCCGACCCCGGCCCGTTCGCGCTCGTCCGCCGCGAGGGCGCCGACCACCTGGAGCTGTTCACCGGCACGGTACGCGTGGCGGAACGCCTGGCCGACATCCCGCTGCCCGACGGGCCGCCCGGCCCCCGCACGCTGGCGCTGGTGCCCTACCGGCAGGTCACCGAGCGGGGCTTCGCCTGCGTCGACGACGGTGTACCGCTGGAGTGCCTGGAGATCACCCGGCACGAACGGATCGGTCTCGGCGAGGCCCTCACCGCGCTGCCCGACATGCCCGTGCGCACCACCGGCGCCGGCTTCGACGTCAGCGACGACGCGTACGCGGCCACCGTCGGCCGGGTGCTCGCCGAGGAGATCGGGCGCGGCGAGGGCGCGAACTTCGTCATCCACCGCTGCCTGCGCGCCACCGTCGAGGGGCCGCCGCTGGTCGCCGCGCTCGCCGCGTTGCGCCGGCTGCTGTCCGGCGAGCGCGGGGCGTACTGGACGTTCGTGGTGCACACCGGCACCCGCATCCTGGTGGGCGCCAGCCCGGAGCGGCACGTCAGCGTCGACGACGGGCTGGTCATGATGAACCCGATCAGCGGCACCTTCCGGCACACCGGCGCGGACGCCGACCGGGGCGCGCTGCTGCGCTTCCTCGCCGACCCCAAGGAGGTCGAGGAGCTGTACATGGTGCTGGACGAGGAACTGAAGATGATGGCCACCGTCGCCGAGCACGGCGGCCAGGTGGTCGGGCCGTACCTCAAGGAGATGTCCCACCTGGCGCACACCGAGTACCTGCTCGCCGGCCGCGGCACGAAGGACGTGCGGGAGGTGCTGCGCGAGACGATGTTCGCGCCCACCGTCACCGGCAGCCCGATGGAGAACGCCTGCCGGGTGATCGCCCGGCACGAACGCACCGGGCGGCGCTACTACGCGGGGGTACTGGCGCTGCTCGGGCGCGACGACGCCGGCCGGCAGAGCCTGGACGCGCCGATCCTGATCCGGACCGCCGAGATCTCCCCCGCCGGCGACCTGCGGGTACCGGTCGGCGCCACCCTGGTCCGGCACTCCACGGCCGAGGGCGAGGTGGCCGAGACGCACGCCAAGGCCGCCGGCGTGCTCGCCGCGCTGGGCCTGGGCCCGCAGGCCCCCGCGGCCGGCGCGCGCCCGGCGGTACGCCTCGCCGACGACCCCGAGGTCCGCGCGGCGCTGGCCGCCCGCAACGCGCCGCTGGCCCGGTTCTGGCTGGACCAGCGCGCCCCGGACGCGCCCGGCCTGCCCGGGTTGGCCGGGCGTCGGGTGCTGATCGTCGACGGCGAGGACACGTTCACCGGGATGCTCGCCCACCAGTTGGGCGCGCTGGGCCTGGCGGTGACGCTGCGGCCGTGGCACGCCGCCGGCCCCGTGGACGGCTACGACCTGGTGGTGGTCGGTCCCGGTCCGGGCGACCCGGGCAGCACGACCGAGCCGAAGATGGTCGCGATGCGCGGCCTGCTCGCCGGGTTGCTCGCCGAGGGCCGGCCGACCCTGGCGGTCTGCCTGGGCCACCAGCTGCTGTGCGGCCTGCTCGGGCTGGCGCTGCACCGCCGGGACGCGCCCTACCAGGGACTCCAGCGGGAGGTGCGGCTCTTCGGCACGCGGCGCCGGGTCGGCTTCTACTCGACGTTCACGGCCCGGGCGGACGCCGACGGGCTGACCACCCCGTACGGGCCGGTCGAGGTGGCGCGCGACGGCGCGGACGGCGCGGTGCACGCGCTGCGCGGGCGGGGCGTGGCGGGGGTGCAGTTCCACCCGGAGTCGGTGCTCAGCCCGGACGGCCTGGCGGTCCTGGCCGACCTGCTGTCCGGGCTGCTGCCGTCCCCCGCCGGGCACCTGTCGACGGTCGGGGAACGGTCGCCGGCCGGGGACCTGCCCGCGACCGGCGAGCGGTCGGCGGCGGCGGCCGAGCGTGCATAGTCGTCCCGATCGGGGGTACGGCTGGATGCGACCGGCGGGCCGGGCGGGTCGAGAGCCCCCGTCCGGACCGCCGGTCGTCGCCGGCTCAGCCGGCCAGGCCGGCCTTCAGCGCGGCACCGATCTGCACCGCCCGCTTCGTCGTCAGGGCGGTGGCGCCGAGGGCGATGTCGTCCGGCGCGGTCTCGCCGTTGTTGCTGGTGTGCGAGGCGCCGTACGGGTTGCCGGCGACGAACTGGCTCGGGTCGGTGTAGCCGGGGGTGACCACCACCCCACCCCAGTGGTAGAAGACGGTGAACAGCGACAGCAGGGTCGCCTCCTGGCCGCCGTGGGAGGTGGCCGTCGTGCAGAACGCGGAGTAGACCTTGTTCGCCAGGGCGCCCTGCGACCACAGCGGCCCGGTGGTGTCGATGAACTGCTTGAGCTGGGCGGCCATCACGCCGTACCGGGTCGGCGTTCCGAAGATCACCACGTCCGCCCAGGACAGGTCGTCCAACTGGGCCTCCGGGACCTCCTGGGTCTCCATGCGGTGCGCGTGCCAGCCGGAGTTGGAGCGGATCGCCTCGTCCGGCGCCAGCTCGCGCACCTTGCGCAGGCGCACCTCGGCGCCGGCCTCACCGGCGGCCTCGCACGCCGCCTGCGCCATCTGGTACGTGATGCCGGTCGCGCTGTAGTAGATCACCGCGACCTTGGTCTGGGCAGCCATCAGGTGTTTCCCTCCTCATGTCGGGTCAGCTCCGGCGACTACCCGTTACTTGCGGCGTCAAACGGCCGGCGAGATCCCCGGCCCACCCGACCAGCGAGATGCCGAACGCATGATGATCAGGGGAAGATGCCCCAGCGGGTCAGTCCAACCGGTCGCGCAGGTCGTCGACCTGCCGCTGTATCCGGTCCACGGCGCTCTCGTTGTTGAGAAAAGTGGTGATCCCGGCGGCGAAGGCCAGCCCGATCAGCACCGCCAGGGCGCTGAGCACCAGGCCGCCGAGCGCCACGCCCCGGCCGGTCACCCCGGGCCGGCGGGCCATCTTGAGCCCGACGATGCCGAGGATCACGCCGATGATGCCGAGCAGCAGGCCGATCCAGGACAGGATCACGGTCAGCACGCTGATCAGCGCGGCCACCCCGAAGACCAACGCGAAGGCCGCGGCGGCGCTGGTCTTGGCCGACGGGCCCGCCCGGCCGGCACGGGTCGGTGCGCCGGCACCCCGGGCCGGCTCGCTGGACGCAGTCATGTCGCTCCCTCCGGGGCGCGTGACGCGCCCGCCGGCGGCCGGTTTCCCGCTGCGGCGGCCGTCATGCGTCGGATGTCGGGGGCCGGTCCTAAGCTGTGGCCCTGCCCCGACCCGAGGAGCCCGACCCCGTGGACCTGACCGGCCGTGAGGCGCTCGCGCTGCGGATGACCAGCCTGCTGCTGCGCCCGCACCCCACCGCCCACCCGGGCGGGGTCGCCGACGTGGTGGAGTGGTTCGGAGCCATGCAGGCGCAGGACCTGGCGAGCGGCATGTGGTCGCTCGGGGTCCGGCTGCCCGCGCTCGGGCACGCCGACGTGCACGCCGCGCTGGAGCGCCGGGAGGCGCTGCGCACCTGGCCGATGCGGGGCACCGTGCATCTCGTGCCGCCCCGCGACGTCCGCTGGATGCTGGAGCTGACCGGCGTACGCTCGCTGGCCGCCGCCGCGACGCGACGCGCGCAGCTCGGGCTGACCCAGGCCGACGCGGACCGGGCGGTCGACGTGCTCGGCGCCGCGCTGGCCGGCGGCGGCCGGCTCACCCGGGCGCGGTGCCTGGCGGCGCTGGAGGCGGCCGGCATCGGCACCGCCGGGCAGCGCGGCTACCACCTGCTCTGGTACGCGAGCGTGCGGGGCGTCACCTGCCTCGCACCGAACGTGGGCACCGAGCAGACCTTCGCCCTGCTCGACGAGTGGGCACCCGCGCCGCACCGACCCGACCGGGACGAGGCGCTGGCGATCCTCGCCCGCCGCTACGTCCGCGGCCACGGGCCGGTCACCGACCGGGAGTTCGCCGGCTGGACGGGCCTGACGCTCACCGACGCCCGCCGGGGCCTCGCCGCGGCCGGCGACGCCCTGGCCCGCGTGCGGGTCGACGGGCAGGAGGTGCTGGTCGACGCGGCCCTGCCGGACGCGCCGCGCGCACCGGTCGACGACGACCCGCTGGTGCTGCCCGGTTTCGACGAATACCTGCTGGGCTACAAGGACCGTTCGCTGATGCTCGACGCCGCGCACCGGGACGCCATCGTGCCGGGCGGCAACGGCGTCTTCCAGGCCACGGTCGTGCGCGGCGGCCGGGTCGTGGGCACCTGGAAACGGACGGTCGGCCGGGACCGGGTGGCCGTGAGCGTCCGCCCGCTGGCGCCGCTCGACGCGGCGCAGCGGGCCGGGGTGGAACGCGCCCTCGGCCGCTACGCGACCTTCCTCGACCGCGCACTCCACGTCGACTGGGCGGCCTGAGTCGCCCACACCGTCCCCATCAGTCCCGGCGGCCCCGACCGCACCCTACTGCTCCTATTCACTGGGCCACCGACGAATCCGCTCCGGTCGGCCGGGTATCCACCCGGCGACACGAGAGGGAGGTAGACGATCCATGAAGCTCAGCGCACAGCAGGCCAGTTCGCTGTACGGACAGGACGTCAAGGACCGCTCGGGTTCGAAGATCGGCAGCGTGGGTCAGATCTGGACCGACGCCGCCGGCGAGCCGACCTGGGTCAGCGTGAAGACCGGCGCGATGGGCCGAAAGGAGTCGATGGCTCCGCTGGACAAGGCCCGGATCACCGACGGCGGGCTCGCGGTCGACTACGACACGTCCACCGTGAAGAACGCCCCCGCGGTGGACGCCGGCACCGACGAGCCGCTGAACACGGCCCAGATCGAGCAGCTCTACGCCCACTACCACCTGCAGCCGCAGGGCGCGCCGAGCGCCGCCCGGGGGCGGGCGCCGGCGGCGGGCGAGGACCTGATCCGGTCCGAGGAGCGACTGCGGGTCGGCACGGAGAGCCAGCCGGCCGGTACGGCGCGGCTGCGCAAGTACGTCGTCACCGAGGACGTGCACACCACCGTGCCGGTCGAGCACGACGAGGTGTACGTCGAGCGGGAGCCCATTGCCGCCGGCGACGCCCGCGGTGTCCGCGCCGACATCGGCGAGGCCGAGCAGGAGATGACCCTGCGCGCCGAACGGCCGGTGGTCGGCAAGGACACGGTGCCCGTCGAGCGGGTCCACCTCGCCAAGGACGAGGTCGTCGAGCAGCAGCCCGTCGACGACCAGATCCGGCGGGAGCGGATCGAGGCGGAGATCCCGGAGGCCAGCCGGCGACGCCGCTGACCGCCGAACGGCAAGGGGCGGGCGGGTCAGCGCGACCCACCCGCCCCGCACGTCGCCGCGTCAGTCGGCGAGCGCGCCGGCGGCGCGTCCCTCGTGCAGGGTCAGGTTGCGCCCGTTCGACGGGTCGAACAGGTGGATCTTCTCCAGGTTGAACCAGACCCGCCGATGCTGCCCCTCCGCCACCGGCGACTCGGCCGACAGCCGGGTCACCAGGCTGGCGCCGCCGCCGCTGAAGTCCGCGCCCGCGTCGGCCGCCAACTCCTCCAGCTCGGCGGCGCTGGCCCGCTCCCCCTCGACGCTGAAGTAGACGTACTTGTCGGAGCCCATCGACTCGACGATGTCGACCGGCGCCTCGAACTCCATGCCCCGGCGGCGGGTGTCGTCGTCGATCAACGCGGCGTCCTCGAAGTGCTCCGGCCGGATGCCGAGGATCAGCTCACGCGGCGCGTCGCCGCCGGACAGCTCGCGCCGGATCCGCTCGCCGATCGGCACGTCGCCCAACGCCGTACGCAGCGTGCCGTCCTCGACAACCGCGTGCAGGAAGTTCATCGACGGCGAGCCGATGAACCCGGCGACGAAGAGGTTGCGCGGATGGTCGTACAGCTCCTGCGGCGGGCCGACCTGCTGCACCGCGCCACCCCGCATGATCACCACACGGTCGCCGAGGGTCATCGCCTCGGTCTGGTCGTGGGTGACGTAGACGGTGGTGGTGCCAAGCTGCTTCTGCAGGCGCGACACCACGGTGCGCATCTGCACCCGCAGCTTCGCGTCCAGGTTGGACAGGGGCTCGTCCATCAGGAACGCCTTCGGCTGCCGGACGATCGCCCGGCCCATCGCCACCCGCTGGCGCTGGCCGCCGGAGAGGTTCGCCGGCTTGCGGTCCAGCAGCGCGGACAGCTCCAGGACCTTCGCCGCCTCCTCCACCTTCTGGTTGATCGTCTCCTTGTCCAGCTTCGCCAGCCGCAGCGGGAACGCCATGTTCTCCCGCACCGTCATGTTCGGGTAGAGGGCGTACGACTGGAACACCATCGCGATGTCCCGGTCCCGGGGGGCCTTGTCGTTGACCCGCTCGCCGCCGATGCGCAGCTCGCCGGAGCTGATGTCCTCCAGGCCCGCGATCATGTTCAGGGTGGTGGACTTCCCGCAGCCGGACGGGCCGACCAGGATCACGAACTCGCCGTCGGCGATCTCCAGGTCGACGTCCCGCACCGCCGTGGTCCCGTCCGGGAACCTCTTGCTCACCTTGTCGAGCACGATGTCAGCCATGACTACCACCTATCCCTTGACTGCGCCGGAGGTCAGGCCGGAGACGATGCGGCGCTGGAAGAAGAGGACGAACAGGATGATCGGAATGGTGATCACCACGGCGGCGGCGCAGATCGCCCCGGTGGGGTCCTCGAACTGCGACTCGCCGGTGAAGAACGACAGCGCCACCGGCACCGTGCGGGCCCGCTCGGTGGAGGTCAGCGTGATGGCGAAGAGAAAGTCGTTCCAGCAGAAGATGAAGACCAGGATCGCCGTGGTGAACAGCCCCGGCGCGGCCAGCGGGGCGATGACCCGCCGGAACGCCTGGCCCTGCGTCGCGCCGTCCATCTTCGCCGCCTTCTCCAGGTCCCACGGGATCTGCTTGAAGAACGCCGACAGCGTGTAGATCGCCAGCGGCAGGGCGAAGGTGATGTACGGCAGGATCAGCCCCGGCCAGGTGTCGAAGATGCCGAGCTGCCGTTCGATCTCGAACAGCGGCGACACCAGCGACACCTGCGGGAACATCGCGATCAGCAGCGAGACACCGACCAGCAGCTTCTTGCCGGGGAAGTCCAGCCGGGAGATCGCGTACGCGGCCATGGCGCCGAGCACCACGGCGATCGCGGTGGCGATCAACGCGATGCCGATCGAGTTGACCAGGGCGCGGACGAACTGGTCGGTGGAGAAGATCGTCCGGTAGTTGTCCAGCGTCCACTCGCGCGGGATGAACTTCCCGTCCGTCAGGGTCGCCGGGGTCTTGAACGACAAGGACATGATCCAGAGCACCGGCACCAGCGCGAAGACGACCACGATGGCGTCCAGCAGGCCCCAGCGCAGCTTCGCCCGGGTGGTGGTGTCAGCCATTTCAACGCCTCTCCCCGTCGTCGCTGCCCGGAGCAGCGGTACCGAACAGCTTCACGAAGACGAAGGCGATGATCGCCACGGCGATGAAGATCAACACCGACATCGTCGACCCGATGCCGAGGTTCAGGCCCCGGATCAGGTTGTTGTAGGCGAGCATCGACACCGACGAGGTCTCGTTGCCGCCCGCGGTCAGCACGAAGATGTTGTCGAACACCCGGAACGCGTCCAGCGCGCGGAACAGCAGCGCGACCAGGATCGCCGGCTTCATCACCGGCAGCATCACCTTGGTGAACCGCTGCCAGGCGGTCGCACCGTCGGTGGAGGCGGCCTTGAGCAGGTCCTCCGGCACCAGCGCCAGACCGGCCATCAGCAGCAGCGCCATGAACGGCGTCGTCTTCCAGATCTCGGCCAGCATGATGATCGCCAGGGAGCTGGCCCGCTCGGTCAGCGGCGCGCCGTCGCTGAACAGGTTCGCCAGGTAGCCGGTGCCGGGCGTCCACGCGTACCGCCAGGAGAACGCCGCGACCACCGTGACGATGCCGTACGGGATCAGCGCCGCGGTGCGGACGATGCCCCGGCCGACCAGCGTGCGGTGCATGATCAGCGCCAGCCCCATGCCGAGCACCAGCTCGACCGCGACGGTGACCACGGTGATCAGCGCGGTCACCCCGAACGCCGTCCACCAGAACTCGTTGGTCAGCACGGTGACGTAGTTCTCCAGCCCGATGAACTCGCGCTCGTCGGGGAAGCGCAGGTCGAAGCGCTGGAGCGACAGCCAGACCGAGTAGAGGATCGGGTACGCGGTCACCAGCACCATGACCAGCGCGGCGGGGGCGCAGAGCAGCCAGCCCAGCCGGCGCTCGGCCTTCTTGTTCTCGCTCAGCGGGGCCTTCCGGCCGCGACCGCCCCGCTGGGCCGGCACCGCGGCGTGCCGACCGGCGGGGCGCTCGGCCTGCGCCGTGGCGTCGGCGCCGGCGGGCGTGGCGTTGACGCTCACGGCAGGACCCCCTTCGAGTCGAGGGCGTCGGCGATGGCGTCGCGCAGCTCGTCGGCGGTCTGCTGCGGCCTGATCGCCGACGGCGGCGACAGGATCGCCGACATGACGGTGGAGATGCTCTGGTACGCCGGGGTCAGCGGCCGGACCGCCGGGTCCTTGAGCTCCTCGAGGATGGTCTCCTTCATCGGGTACGCCTCGGCCATCTCCGGGTCGTCGTAGACCTTCTCGATGGTCGGCGGCACGCCGTCGTTGATCGCCGAGAACTTCTGGTTCTTCTCGTTGCGGATGCACCTGGCCACCTCGAAGGACTCCTCGGGGTGCTTCGAGTACGCGCTGACGGCCATGTTGACCCCGCCGATGGTGACCTTGCTCGGGGTGTTCCCGTCGATGCCCGGGATCCGCGCCCAGCCGACCTGCTTGGCCAGCTCCGGATTGGCCTCCTGCATCGCCGGGTAGACGAACGGCCAGTTCACCTGGAACGCGCCGCTGCCGGACTGGAACTCCAGCCGGACGGGGTCCTCGGTGGCGTTGCTGAACGACGGCGACGTCACGCCCGACGTGGCGAACCGCTGGAGCTGCTCCAGCGCCCGGACGGTGCCGGCGTCCATCACGGCCTGCTCGCCGTCGTCGCTGAGGATCTTGCCCCCGGCGCTCTCGGCGAGGGTGTTGTAGAGGACGACGAGGCCCTCGTACTGCGCGCCCATCGTGAGCACCTGGTACGGCTTGCCCTGCTGCTTCAGCTCCTGGGCGGTGGAGATCATCTGGTCCCAGGTCTTCGGCGGCTCGGGGACGAGGTCCTTGCGGTACCAGAGCAGTTGCACGTTGGTGTTCTTCGGCGCGCCGTAGAGCTTGTCCTGGTAGCGGGCCGTCTCGAGGGGGCCGGCGAGGGTGCCCTGCTCCACCTCGGCCTTGTCCTGGCCGGTCCACTCCAGGATCCAGTCGGCGCTGGCGAACTCCTGGGTCCAGGTGACGTCGAGGCCGAGCACGTCCATGCCGCTGTCCTGTGCCGCCAGCCGGCGGACCAGCTGCACCCGCTGGTCGTCCGCCTGCCGCGGCAGCACCCGGTAGGCGATCTTGTAGCGCCCCTGGGCCTGCGCGTTGCAGTCGTCGACGACCTTCTGCAGGTTCTGCTCCGGCGGGTAGTACAGGTTGATCGTGGGCGTGCCGCCGTCCCCGCCGGAGCCGCAGGCCGCCGCCATCGGCGCCACCAGCGTCAGCGCCGCGGCCGCGGCCACCGCGCGTACGCGTGGCCGTCCCCGGCGTCGGGCCTTGTCAGGGTCGCTCACCACCCCTCCCCTCATGTCGGCCAAAGCCGGGGTGATGCTCCGTGCCCCGGCGCACGGCGGAACGATCAGGGCGTTGACCTGCGGATCCGCCGCCCCGACGTTTCGTGGCCCCAACACTGCCCGACCTGCGAAGTCGCGAAACCTGACGCTGGTGAGACGACCCCGACAGGGGCCGGGTGTGGTGCGGGTCCGCCGGGCCGCCCGTAGGCTCGGTCGATGGACGCCACCTTCTTCTTCGACCCCGCCTGCCCGTGGACCTGGCGCACGTCCCGGTGGCTCGTCGCCGTCGCCGACGCCCGCGGTCTGCACCTCGAGTGGCGGGCGTTCAGTCTGGCCATCCTCAACGAGGGGAACGTCGCGCCGCAGTTCGCCGAGGCGATGTCCGCCTCCAGCCGGGCGCTGCGGCTGGTGGAGGCGCTGCGCGCCGACGGCCGCCACGACGACGTCGCCCGGTTCTACGCCGAGGTCGGCGCGCGCAGCCACGACGCCGGCAACCCGCTGTCGCCGAAGATCGTGGACGCGGCCGTCGAGGCGGCGGACCTTCAGGAGGCCGCGCCGGCCCTCGACGACGACCGCTGGGACGACGCGGTACGCGAGTCGCACGCGCTGGCGTACGCCTCCGCCGGCCCGGACGTCGGCTCACCCGTGCTGATGCTGCCCGGCGCCGAACGCGGCATCCACGGCCCCATCCTGACCGAGGTCCCCGGCACCGACGACGCCCTGACGATCTGGGATTGCCTGCTTCCCCTGATCCGGATGCCCGCCTTCCACGAGATCAAGCGCGCCCGCCACTGACCCCCCGCCTCCCGCCTCACCCGTTGATCATGAGGTTGTTGGGGCGGATTGTCCGCTTCGTTGTCGCTAACTTCATGATCAACGGGGCGGATGGAGGCTGGGGCGGAGAGGCGGACTGGTCGGCGGAGCGGGCGTGGCGGGGCGGGTCGGGCGGGGTGGGGCGGGATGATGGGGGCGTGATCGCGAGTTTCAAGGACCTCTGCCTGGACGCCGACGACCCCCGCGAGACGGGGGCCTTCTGGGCGCGGGTGCTCGACGGCGACGCGGTGGACCTCGGCGACGGGGACACCCGGGTCGACCCCCGGGCCGCCCGGTCCGGTGCCGAGTCGATCTGGGTCAACCAGGTGCCCGAGCCGCGTACGGTCAAGACCCGCGTACACCTGGACGTGCGCCTGGCCGAGGCGGACCCGGCGGCGCTGCTGGCGGCCGGCGCCCGGCTGGTGCGTGAGCCGGACGCGGAGATCGGCTGGTGGGTGCTGGCCGACCCCGACGGCAACCTGTTCTGCGCGTTCCCGCCCCGCGAGGGCACCCGGCCCGGGCCGTTCGAGCTGATCGTCGACGCGGCCGACCCGGCTGCTCAGGCCGCCTGGTGGGCCGGGGTGACGGGCGGCAAGGTCGAGGCCGGCGACGCGGGCGCGGCCTCGGTCGTGGGCGCCGCCGGCTTCCCGTGGGACTGGTGGGTCTTCGACCCCGTGCCGGAGCGCAAGACGGTCAAGAACCGGATGCACTGGGACGTCGACCTGACCGACCCGGAGCCGACCGCGCTGCTCCGGGCCGGCGCGACGCTGCTGCGCGAGCCCGACGACGCGGTCCGCTGGTGGGTCCTGGCCGACCCCGAGGGCAACGAGTTCTGCGCCTTCGCGCCGCGTCCCACCCCGTGAACGTGGAGCTACCGAGCGGCCGGCCGGTCGACTAACGTTTCCGTAGCTCCGCAGCCAGCGCGTTCGCCGCCGACGTCGACACGCCTCCGGCCGACCCCATCCTGTCCGATCGGTTGGTTCTCGCGGGAACTCCCCTGCACCGCTCCACCGGTTGGGCAGGATCGTCCCCAACGAGGAGGTGCCGTCGTGCAGGACACCCGCGCTCTCGCCCTGACGTTCGAGGTGAGCGGCCTGCCACCGGTCAAGACCGAGGCGCTGTCCATCTTCGCCGCCGGGCACCGGCAGGCGACGAGGGTCCGCGCCCTGCTCCTGGCGGCCTGCGAGGCGGCCCAGCGCACCGGCTGGACCCCGCTGTCGGGGCCGGTCGAGGTGGACCTCGTGCTGCGCTGCCCGCCGGGGCACCGCACCTCCGACGCCAGCACCCTGCTCGGCGGGGTGTGCGCGGTGCTCCAGGACAAGAAGCGGGTGGCCAGCATCGGCCTGGCGCACCTCGGCGTCCTCGTGGACGTCGCCCTCTACGACGACGACCGGCAGATCCGCCGGCTGTCGTACGTGGAGGAACCGGCCGAGGAATTCTCGTACCAGGTGCGGGTCGCCGCCGCACCGAACGTGGTTTGACCGACGGCCGTGGTGGGGTACCGCGGACGCCGACGAAGGGAGCGCCGATGTCGGAGCCACATGTCACGCTGGACCCTCGCGGGCTCGATCCCGTGCAGCAGAAGCTGCGCGGCCCGCTGGAGGACCAGCTGACCTCGGCGCTGCAGGCCGCGACGGAACGGGTCCGGGCCAGCTACGCCGGTGAGCCGGTCGAGCAGGTCTGCCAGCGGCTGCTCGACGAGACGCGCGGCGGCCTGCACCCCGACATCGCGGCCGGATTCCAGCCGGACATGGACGAGTTCTGCCGGGTGGCGGTGGCGATCGTGCGCGGCGAGGTCTCCTGAGAGGTCTGTCCGCCGGGGGCGGGTCAGGACCGGGTCCGCAACTCCCCGATCCTGACCCCCAGCCGTCCGGCGTGGTAGCGGACATCACCGAATGAGCGCGCGGGCGTGGCACGCCGCCCACGCCGGGCTCACCACGGCGAGCCTGCCGCCTGCACTCAGCTCCACGGTGCCCAACTACCGGACTTCGGCGCGCCCCCGACTCACCCCGACGAGCCGTGAGCGCCGGATCAGGTTAGGCGCGCGTCCGCGGGCCGGACAAGGACGAACCGGGTCCGAGCGAGCGTGATTGATGTCAAGGTGAAAAAGCGGCATGTCGACGTAACGCGGCCCCCCGGACCAGCGCTGTTCCCCGTCGAGGCGACCACCGTGCCGCGGTCCTCGCGCCGCTGCCCGCGACCAGCGTACGGCTCAGAAGTGGAGCAGCAGTTCGGGGAACGCGGACAGCCGCAGCACGCCCCGGTCGGCCGGGTCCAACTCGGCGTGCTCCAGCACCCAGGTGTTGTCGTTGGGGATGAACACGGCGTTCATGCCGGCGGCGCGGGCGGGCAGGATGTCGGACTTCGGGGAGTTGCCGATCATCCAGGCGACGGCCGGGTCGATGTCGTGCTCCCGGGTCAGCCACCGGTAGGTGTCGACGTCCTTCTCCGGCACGATGTGGGCGGCCCGGAAGTGGTGCAGCAGCCCGGAGGCGTCGAGCTTGCGCTGCTGGTCCTCGGGCTCGCCCTTGGTCAGCAGCAACAGCTCGTGCCGGCCGGCCAGGTCGTCCAGCGCCTCGGCCACCCCCGGCATCAGCTCCACCCGGTGATCGGCCAGCGCCGCCGCCAGACCCTCGATCTCGCGCCGCTCGGCCTCCGTGGCGGGCCGCTGGCGCAGCCGCTCCAGGCACTCGGCCAGGCTGCGCAGGAAGACCTTGCTGCCGTAGCCGTGCGCGACCGTGTTGGCCCGCTCGATGTCGTCCAGGATGGCGCGGGTCTCGGCGCGGTCGAGCGTGGGGTGGTCCAGCCACTCCAGGAAGTCGTCGATCACCCGCTCGAACAGGATGTTGTTCTCCCAGAGCGTGTCGTCGGCGTCGAAGACGAGCACCTGCCGGCCGCGCCGGCGCGTCGTGTCTGCCATTGCTTTCCCTCCCGTTGGCGGCCGGCGCCACGGTACTGCCCTCCGCCGACGCGGTCATCCGGGTTCCGCCGGGCCTTGACGGGTGCCCGGGGCGCCGCCCGGTCAGCGGCGCAGGGTGAGGATCAGGTCGGCGACCAGCGCCGTCCAGCCCGTCTGGTGCCAGGCGCCCAGGCCCGCCCCGTTGTCGCCGTGGAAGTACTCCGGGAAGCAGATCAGGTCCCGCCAGTCCGGGTGGGTCTGGAAGAGCTGGGCGGCGCCGTAGATTGGCCGCCGGCCCCAGCCGTCGCGGGTGAACAGCGAGATCAGCCGCGCGGAGAGGTCGTCGGCGATCTCGTCGAGCGTCCGCTTCACCCCCGAGCGGGTCGGGTACTCCACCTGCAGGTCGTCGCCGAAGAACGTGGCGTAGTCGCGTAGCGCGCTGATCAGCAGGAAGTTCGTCGGCATCCAGATCGGGCCGCGCCAGTTGGAGTTGCCCCCGAACAGGCCACTGGTCGACTCGGCCGGCTCGTAGCCGACGCTGAACTCCTGGCCGCCGAGGGTCACCGAGAACGGCTTGTCCAGGTGGGCCCGGGACAGCGTCCGCAGGCCGTACTCGGAGAGGAACTCGTCGGGGTCGAGCATCCGGGCCAGCAGCGGGACGATCTGCTCCGGGCCGACCATGGACAGCAGCCGGTGCTGGCGGCCGTCCGGGCCGAGCCGCCGGGCGCCGACCACGTCGGCGTACTCGGGGCGGTTGGTGAGGAACCAGCGCAGCCGGGCGCCCAGCTCGGGCAGCCGGTGCAGGGTACGCGCGGTGAGCCGGGTGGTGGCGGCCAGCGGCAGCAGCCCCACCACCGAGCGGACCTTCAGCGGCACCTTCGTGCCGTCGGCGAGCCGCAGCACGTCGTAGAAGAACGCGTCCTCGTCGTCCCACAGGCCCTGCTCGTACGCGGCGGCCGCGATGTAGGCGAAGTGCTCGAAGAACTTGGTGGCGGTGTCGACCCAGGTGCGGTCGTGCTCGGCCAGCACGATCGCGATGTCGAGCAGGTTGAGGGCGTACATGGCCATCCAGCCGGTGCCGTCGGACTGCTCCAGCACCCCCGCCACGGGCAGCGCCGCCGAACGGTCGAACGGGCCGACGTTGTCCAGCCCGAGGAAGCCGCCCTCGAAGACGTTGTTGCCGCCGGTGTCCTTGCGGTTGACCCACCAGGTGAAGTTGAGCAGCAGCTTGTGCATCGCCCGGGCCAGGAAATCGTGGTCCCGGCTGCCGTCGATCTCGAACACCTTGAGCGCCGCCCAGGCGTGCACCGGCGGGTTCACGTCGCCGAACGCCCACTCGTACGCCGGGATCTGCCCGTTGGGGTGCAGGTACCACTCGCGGAGCAGGAGCAGCAGCTGCGCCTTGGCGAAGCCGGGGTCGACCCGGGCGATGCTGACGCAGTGGAAGGCCAGGTCCCAGGCCGCGTACCAGGGGTACTCCCACGGGTCCGGCATGGAGATCACGTCGAAGCTGCTCATGTGCCACCAGGCGCTGTTGCGCCCGTGTCGGCGACCGGGCGGTGGCGCGGACCCGGGATCGCCCTCCAGCCAGCGCTTGACGTCGAAGTGGTAGAACTGCTTGCCCCACATCAGCCCGGCGATCGCCTGCCGGGCGACCAGGGCCTCGTCCGGGGTCGCCGCGGCCGGGATCACGCCGGCGAAGAACCGGTTCGCCTCCGCCCGCCGGGCCCAGACCACCGCGTCGAAGCCGTCGCCGAGGTCCGCCGGCGGGGGCGGGGTGCCGCCCGGCGGCGGGGCGGTACGGGTCAGCCGCAGCCGGATCCGCCGCTGCGCGCCGGCCGGCACGTCCAGCACGTAGTGCAGCGCGCCCTTGGTGCCCTCCCGGGCCGGGTTGACCGTCGCGGCCCCGTCCACGACGTGGTCGTTGATGCCGTCCTTCGGGTAGCGGGACCGGCTGCGCAGCCCCCAGAGCCGCTCGGCGTTGCTGTCGTTGTCGCAGAGCAGCGGCGTGGGCTCGCCGTCGCCCTCCAGCAGCAGCTGGCCGAGCACCCGGTGCTCCCCCACCAGCCGCGACCCCTCCCCGACCAGCCGAGGCACCCGGTCGCAGCCGGGCAGCCCCCACGCCCAGGTGTTACGGAACCAGAGGGTGGGCAGCACGTGCAGGGTGGCCGCCCGGTCGCCCCGGTTGGCGACCGTGACGACGATGCACATGTCCGTCGGGGTTGCCTTGGCGTAGTCGACGGTCACCGCCCAGTACCGGTCGTCGTCGAAGATGCCGGTGTCGACCAGCTCGTACTCGGTGTCGTCCCGGCCGCGCAGGGCGTTGACCGCGACCAGCTCGTCGTACGGGAAGGCGGCCTGCGGGTAGTGGTACCGCCAGCGCATCCACGAGTGGGTGGGCGTGGAGTCCTCGTACCACCAGTACTCCTTGGCGTCCTCCCCGTGGTTGCCGCCGTCGCCGCCGAGGCCGAACATCCGCTCCTTGAGGATCGGGTCCTTGCCGTTCCACAGGGCGAGGGCGAAGCAGAACGTCTGCCGGTCGTCGCAGACGCCGGCCATCCCGTCCTCGCTCCACCGGTAGGCTCGGGACCGCGCGTGGTCGTGCGGGAAGTAGTCCCAGGCCGTACCGTGCTCGCTGTAGTCCTCCCGTACCGTCCCCCACGCCCGTTCGGACAGATAGGGACCCCATGCGCGCCAGTCCTGCTCCCCGGCGTCGGCCTGAGCCAGCCGGAGTCGTTCGGGGTCGGGCGCGCGGTCGTCGGGGGGCGGCACGTCGGTGATCACTCGCACATCTTCGACGCCGCCGGGGGACTTCACCACACGGGCCATTCTCGTCGTGGTCCGTCGCACGCCGCGGCCGGTGGAGGAAAGTTGATCGACATTAGCTTTGGCCCGCAGGTGTGCGGCGACCTGACCGGCGGGGCGACCCGGGAGTGGCTGGTCACCGACGGCCTCGGCGGGTACGCCATGGGCACCGTCAGCGGCCTGCGGACCCGCCGCTACCACGGCCTGCTGGTGGTGGCCGGTGAGAGGCCGGCGTCCCGGCGGGTGGGACTGGTCAGCCTGGACCCGGCGGTGGTCCTCCCCTCCGGCGCGCGGGTGCGCCTGGGCGCGCACGAGTGGGCCTCCGGCGACGTCGACCCGCGCGGCTTCGAGCTGCTGGAGCGGTTCGACCTGACCGACGGCCTGCCCCGGTGGCGCTGGCGGGTCGGCGACGTGGTGATCGAGCGCGAGCTGGCGATGACGCACGGCCGCCCGTGCGTGGCGGTGGTGCACCGGCTCGTCTCCGGCGGGCCGGTGCGGCTGGAACTGGCGGCGGCCTGCACCTGGCGGGACGCGCACGGCGAGCGCCGCGCCGACGGGCCGGCCCCGCGGGTGGAGCCGGTGCCGGGCGGGGCGGTGGTGGAGGGCGGGTTCCGGCTCGCCGGGCCGGACTGGACGCCGGAGGGCCAGTGGTGGCACGGCGCGCACCACCGCGAGGAGGCGGCGCGCGGCCTGCACCCCGACGAGGATCTCTGGTACGCCGGTCGCTTCTCGGGGGAGCTGGGCGGGCCGGGCGACACGGTGTCGGTGCTCGCCTGGGCCGGCGACCTGGCGCAGGAGCCGCCGCCGGCGACCGAGGTGGTGGCGGGGGCCCGGGCCCGCAACCGGCGGGTCGTGGCGGCGGCGACGCCGGCGGACCCGGTCGAGGCGACGCTCGCGCTGGCCGCGGACGCCTTCGTGATCCGCACCGGCACCGGGCCGGACGTGGTGGCCGGCTACCCGTGGTTCGGCGCCTGGTCGCGGGACACGATGATCTCCTACGAGGGGCTGTTCCTCTGCACCAACCGGGCCGACGAGGGCCGCGAGCTGCTGCGGGCGTACGCGGCGACGCTGTCGGAGGGGATGCTCGCCAACACCGCCGACACCGGCCGGGTGGAGTACAACACCGTCGACGCGACGCTGTGGTTCCTGCACGCGGTGAGCCGGCACGTCACCGTCACCGGCGACACCGACCTCGGCGACGAACTGCTGCCCGCTCTGCGCGGGGTGGTCGACGCGCACCTGGCCGGCACCCGGTTCGGCATCGCCGTCGACCCGGCCGACGGGCTGGTCACCCAGGGCGGCACCCCGGGCACGGCGCTGACCTGGATGGACGCCCGGGTGCACGGGGTGCCGGTCACGCCGCGTACCGGCAAGCCGGTGGAGGTCAACGCGCTGTGGGTCAACGGGCTGGCCGGCCTCGCCGAGCTGACCGGGCTGGCCGGGCGGGACGCGACCGACCTGTGGCGGCTGCACGAGCGGGCCGTCGCCGCGTTCCGGGACCGGTTTCCCGCCCCGGCGGGCTGGCTGCACGACGTGGTGGACGCGCCCGCGCCGGCGTACCCGCTGGGCGGTGCCGCGCACCACGACGACGACCTGCTGCGCCCCAACCAGTTGCTGGCCTGGTCGCTGCCGTACGCCCCGCTGGAGCCCGACGAGCCCACGCTGCGCCGGGTCGCCGGCGGCCTGCTCACCCCGCTGGGCCCGCGCAGCCTCTCCCCCGACTCGCCGGAGTTCGTCGGGCGGCACCGGGGCGGGCCGGCCGAGCGGGACGGCGCCTACCACCAGGGCACCGTGTGGCCCTGGCTGCTCGGCCCGTACGCCGACGCGGCCCGGCGGGCCAAGCTGCCGGTTGACGACCTTTTCGTGGGCATCGAAGCTCATCTGACCGAATACGGGCTGGGATCGGTGAGCGAGACGGCCGACGGCCTCCCGCCGCACGGCGCGACCGGCTGCCCGTTCCAGGCGTGGTCGGTCGCCGAGGTGCTGCGCGTGCGCCGCACCCGCCGGTAGCGCTTTACACGACCGCAACGGCGGCGTCTCCGCTGGTTAGCCAGCCGCCAGGAGGATGGGTGCCGATCCGGTCGCGACACCCGACGGGCACCCTCCGCGATGCCGGCACGCGCGCTCGGAGACAACTCAGAGGGGGCCGCATGTCACCTGACGCCGACGTGATCGACATCCACCCCGCCCGGCAGCAGCGGGTGCTGATGCTCTCCTGGGAGTACCCGCCCGTGCTCGTGGGCGGGCTCGGCCGGCACGTGCACGCCCTGTCGGTGGCCCTGGCCGCCGCCGGGCACGAGGTCACCGTCGTCACCCGGCACGCCGACGGCGCGCCCCTCGAGGAGTACGCCGACGGTGTCCGCATCCTGCGCGCCGCCGAGGACCCGGTGACCTTCCCGCTGGCCACCTCCTCCCTGCTCGCCTGGACGATGGCGTTCAACCACACGCTGACCCGGGCCGCCCTGCGGGCCACCGGGGCCGGCTCGTACGACGTGATCCACGCCCACGACTGGCTCGTCGCGCACACCGCCGTCACGCTCGCCGAGCACCTGGACCTGCCGCTGGTCAGCACCATCCACGCCACCGAGGCCGGCCGGCACCAGGGCTGGCTGCCGGAGGAGCTGAACCGCACCATCCACGGCGTCGAGCACTGGCTGAGCAACGCCTCCGCCCGGGTGATCGCCTGCTCCGGCTACATGCGCGAGCAGGTCGCCACGCTCTTCGACCTGCCGGCCGACCGGATCGACGTGGTGCCCAACGGGGTCGACGACCGGGCCTGGCGGGCGCGCCCCGGGGCGGTCGCCTCGGCCCGCGCCCGGTTCGCCGGGGACGGCCCTCTCGTCGGGTACGCCGGCCGGCTGGTCTACGAGAAGGGCGTGCAGCACCTGGTGCACGCCGTGCCGCACCTGCGCGACCGGCACCCCGGGCTGCGGGTGGTGATCGCGGGCGACGGCCCCTACCGCGCCGAGTTGGAGGAGGAGGCCCGCCGGCTCGCGCTCGGGCAGACCGTGCGCTTCGCCGGCTTCCTGGACTCGACCCAGCTCCCGGCGCTGCTCGGCGCCACCGACGCGACCGTGGTCCCCAGCCTCTACGAGCCCTTCGGGATGGTGGCCCTGGAGGCGGCGGCGGCCGGCGCGCCCCTCGCGGTGGCCCGCACCGGCGGCCTCGCGGAGATCGTCGAGCCGGGCGTGACCGGCGTGACCTTCCCGCACAGCGACCCGGACGCCCTCGCCGGCGCGGTCGACCGGCTCATCGGCGACGAGGTCTTCGCCCGACGGGTGGCCCGGCGGGCCCGCACCATGGTCGGCCGGCGGTACGGCTGGGCCACCATCGCGGCCCGGACCACCGGCACGTACGCGACCGCCCGCCGCGAGCACGGCCCGGCGCGGGCCCGGCAGGCCGCCGCCCGGCTCGGCGAGCCCCGGCCGAAGATCACCATCCCCGAGGGAAACCTCCTCGCGGTCGGCGGCGCCGCCTGCTGAACCGGCCGGCACCGCACCGGACGGCGTGCCACCCCACCCCCGCGCGACACGCCGTCCGGTGGCCGACAGAACGGCCCTGCCCGCCCGTCGGCACGCGATACTTCCTGGTGGCCCGGCATCGACCGGCACCCCCTCCCCGGCACCACCCTCTGTGGACCGTCCGGGTGATGCCCTGCGCCACGGCGGCGAACTACAGTGGCGTAGTTTTGGCGCTCAAGATCCCTGGGGAGGGCGAGCCGACATGATGGGACCGTCCCACGCGCTGTCCGGCGCGGCGGTGTGGCTGACCGGGTCCTGGGCGCTGGACCACTTCGCCAACTACCACCAGACCCCGCTGGAGCTCGCCGTCGGCACCGCGGTCTGCGCCGGCGGGGCGCTCTTCCCCGACCTCGACCTGTCCGGCAAGGTGACCCGCAACCAGGGCGGGGCCACCGTCGCCCGCACCTTCGGCGTGTTCTCGCTCTTCATCGCCGAGGTGATGGAGAAGATCTCGCTCGGGGTCTACTACGCGACCAAGCTCAGCAAGGACCCCCGCCGCAACAACGGCCACCGGACGCTGACCCACACCATCCCGTTCACCCTGCTGGTCGGCTGGGGCACCACCACGCTCTGCGCCGCGTACGGCAAGTGGGCGGTGATCGGCATCCTGTTCTTCATGTTCGGGCTGGCCCTGCGCGGGCTGTTCGACAAGTGGGCGGAGCGGGCCGGCTGGGTCATCGTGACCCTCGCGTCGGCCGGGGCTGCCTGGTTCACCTTCGCCAACCTGCCCGGCGACCGGGGCTACCCGCTGATCGGCACCGCCGTCGGCGTGGGCTGCTTCGTGCACATCCTCGGCGACATGATCACCCGGGCGGGCGTGCCGATCCTGTGGCCGATCCCGATCAAACGTCGGATGTGGACGCCGATCGGCCTGCCGAACAAGATCGCCCTGCGGGCCGGCAGCAAGACCGAGGTGATCGTCGTCCGGGCCGTACTGACGGCGGTCTCGGTGCTCGCCGCGCTCGGGCTGGTCGCCCCGTCGGTGTTGCAGCGTTTCAACATCGAGGGCTGAGCGACCCCCCGGGCTGTCAGGACAGCGCCTCGGCGGCCCAGCGCGCCAGCAACTCCAGCACCGGCCGGCGGCCGGCCATCATCTCCGCCTCGTCACGCCCGTCGTACGTCCCGCTGATCGCGGTCCGGCCGAGCCGGCCGAGCATCATCGGCGCCAGCCAGAAGTACTTGGCCGCCCCGGTGAGCCGGACGGCCCGGACGACCACGGCCGGTGCGACGGCGCCGCGCAGCCCCTCGACGTAGCGGTCGACCACCGTGGCGGCCACCTCGTCGAGCAGGGAGACGTCGACCAGCCCGTCGAGGACGGTGTCGAGTACCAGGTTCGCCGCGTCCTCGCCGAGCGGCCCCGGCCCGACGCCCGACCAGTCCAGCAGCACCGGACCGCCGTCGCCGAACACCAGGTTCATCGGCCAGCAGTCGTGGTGACAGAGCGTGCGGGGCAGCGCGTCGGTGGCCGCCAGCACCTCGTGCCGCCGCTCCCACAGCGCGCGCAGGGCGTCGCGCAGGGGGCGCGGCCAGGCGGCGACGGCGACCGGGTGCTCCCACGGCACCGGGGCGGCCACCGGCCGGGTGAGCGTGTAGTCCCGCAGCCAGTCCCGCGCCAGCCAGTCCGGCACCCGGCCGCCCGGCAGCAGGTCCCGCGCCTCGGGATCGCCCAGCCAGCGGGCGTGTCCTGCGCCGAGCCGGGCGGCAACCTCGCCGAGGTCGACAGGCGTGCAGGCGATGCCCGGCCGGCCGGTCGCCTCGGCCAGCCACAGCGCCACCGAGCCGTCCGGCCGGTCGTCGACCGCCAGCGGCGTCGGCGCGGCCAGCCCCGCGTCGGCGTACGCGGCGGTGGCCAGGCCGCTGCGGTACGCCTCGACCTCGCGTCGCCAGTAGTTCCAATGCCCTGGCTCGTCGCTGCCGGCCCAGTGCGCCGGGCCGGGGCGGCCGGGCGGGGTGACCAGCTTCAGCACAGCCGCTTGTCCGTCCCGGCAGGTGCGCCAGATGCCGCCGGTCACCCCGTTGAGCGTGTTGTGGATGAGCTGCTCGGCCGGCACGCCGGCGGGGACCAGGTCGGCCGGTGGACGGTCCGGCACGCCGGTCACCGTCAGGGCCGGTCGGCGTGGTCGGCCCGGCGGGCCGCCGGCACCGGGCCCTCGGAGCCGCCGGGCGACGGCTGGGCGGGCACGGTGTCGGACGGGCCGGTGCGGCGCCAGCGGGCGAGGAACCGGGTCGCGGCCGGCGAGCCGTGCACGACGGCGGCGTAGGCCACGACGGGGCAGAGCAGCGCCGCCGTCGTGAGCGGCCAGGCCAGCGCCGCGTCGGCGACGGCCGTCTCCGTGACCGCCGCGACGCCGCCGACGTACAGCCCGACGATCACCGCGGCGACGGCGCAGGCCACCAGCGTGCGGGCCACCGGCCCGCGGCGGCTCGCGGCGGCGTCGGCGATCACGACGGCCGGCGCCACCGCCAGCGGCACGAGCGCGGCACCCAGCAGGGCGGCGACCAGCACCCAGAACGGCCCGGCCACCGGACTGCCCAGGGGAGCACCCGTGACCAGCGCCAACACGAACAGCGCCAGGTAGCAGACCACCGCCTCGACGACGAACACCAGCCAGGCGGTCACCGCCCCGGCGACGTACCGGGCCACCGTGCCGATCATGGAACCTCCCCGGTTGCGGACTCCCCCGGCCCGCGTCGGCGAGCGGCGCCGCGCCGCGCCCGCCGACGCTATCGGAAGGACCGCCCGTCGTGCGTCCCCGCCTGACGCGGGGCACGTCGCCGACGGGCAGGAGCGACGTCACGCCTGGCGCCCGGGTGAGCGGCGGTGCGCCGGCCCGCTTCGGCGGTCGCGGTCACCCTGCCGGCTCGAAGACGACCCGTACGCAACCGTCGAGCCTGTTCCTGAACAGGTGGTAGCCCTGCGGGGCGTCGGCGAGCGGCATGGTGTGGGTCGCGAGGTGTTCGGTGACGAGGTCGCCGCGGGCCATGCGCTCCAGCAGCATCGGAATGTAGCGCTGTCCGTGCTGCCGGGCGCCGCGCAGGGTGAGGCCCTTGTTCGTCACGGCCCCGAGCGGGAACTTGTCGACCGGGCCGGCGTAGCCGCCGAGGAGGAACACGCTTCCGCCCTTGCGGCAGTGGTGGATCGCCTCGCGGGCGGCGACGGGACGCTCCGATTCGAGGCGCAACTGCTGCTTGACCTGGTCGAACAGGAACTGCGGGCCGCTGCTGCGGGCCTGCGTGCCGACGGCCTCGATGCACACGTCGGGTCCGCGTCCGCCACTGCGTTCCCGCAGTTCACCGCCGACGTCCTGGGTCTGGTGGTTGAGCGTCTCCACCCCCAGGTGGTCCCGCGCCATCCGCAACCGGTACTCCATCCGGTCGATCACGATGACGCGCTCCGCGCCGAGCAGGACGGCTGCGCGTGCTGCCAGCTGTCCGACCGCGCCGGCGCCCCAGACGGCGACCACGTCGCCGGCCCTGACGCCACCGAGATCGGCGCCCATCCAACCCGTCGGGGCGGCGTCGGAGGCGAACACGGCCCGCTCGTCGCTGACGCCGTCCGGGACCGTGAAGGCCCCGTGGTCGGCGTAGGGGACGCGGACGTACTCGGCGTGGCTGCCCGCGAAACCGCCCAGGGCGTGCGAGTAGCCGTAGCATCCGCCCGGCGCAAAGCCCCACCGGCCCTCGGTGACGGCCGGGTTGGTGTTGCCGTTGTCGCACAGCGAGAACTGCTGTTGCCGGCAGTGCCAGCAGCGCCCGCAGGCGACGAAGGAGCAGACCACCACGCGGTCGCCCACCCTGTGCTCGCGTACCTGCGGGCCGACCTCGACGACCTCGCCGAGGAACTCGTGGCCCAGCACGTCACCGTGCTCCATGAACGGGATGTAGCCATCCAGCAGGTGCAGGTCCGAGCCGCAGGTGGCGGTCTTCCGCACCTGGACGATCATGTCCTGTTCGTTGCGCAGCTGCGGATCCGGCACCCGCGTCACGGCAAGCTCGTTGCTGCCCTGCCACACCAACGCCTTCACGGTCGCCCCTTCCGGCGCTGACCAGGCACAGTCACCGACGCCGGTGGGCGGGGCATCTAGACGCCGACCCGCTGGGGCGGGACCGTCAGCCCGTAGAGCGCCATCAGTTCCGGGCTGTCGATCCGGCTGCCGTCGGCGACCGAGTCGCAGGAGATGTCGACGATCTGGTCCTTGTGGGCCAGCAGGTAGGGCCGGGCGCCGACGTCCGCGCTGGCCAGGGTGGCGATGCCGGACCAGTGCCGGCGCCCGAACAGCATCGGGTAGCCGCGCAGCCCGGCGTACGTGGCGCAGACCAGCACGTCGGGGTACGGCAGCGCGGTCACCCGGCGGACGGCGGCGGCGGTGAGGCCGGGCATGTCGACCGGGACGACCACGACCGCCTCGATCCCCTCGTCGTCGAGCGCGGCCAGGCCGGCCCGGATGGACGAGCCGACGCCGGTGCCCCACGCCCGGTTGATCACCACCGTGGCCCGGCTCAGGTCGGCCGTCTCGCGGACCTGGTCGGCCGCCGCGCCCAGCACGACCACGATCTGCTCGCAGCCCGCCTCGGTCATCGTGTCGATCATCTGGTCCACCAGCGGCTTCTCCCCGTGGTGCAGCAGGGCCTCCGGGCCACCGATGCGGCGTCCCCCGCCCGCGGCGATGATCATTCCTGCGATCCGGTTCAGCTGGGCCCCCTCCACCATGGAGCGGGCCGTGCCGCGAGGCACGGCCCGCTCCGTCGTACGGACATCGGGAGCAACGAGGACGAGGCGAGCCGGGTAGCGGGGCGAAAGGGGAAAATAGTGCAACTGTTACCAACCGGCAACCCCGCCGGATCGCCCGCCACGGACTGTGCGGCCGGTCAGGACGACGCCCTCGCCGCGGCGACCGCGACCGACATCGGGTCACGGGGTGGACGCGGAAGCAGGCGGGCAAGGTCGCCGTGGGTCTCGGCGAGGAACCCGCCCGCCGTGGCCGAGTAGATCGACATCAGCATCGCCGGCTGGAAGGGCAGCAGGCCCGGGCCCGCCAGCGCGGCACGACGCTCGCCCAGCGACACCGGACGGTAGGGCACCTCCAGCGCGGCGGCGAGACCGGCCGCCGTGAGCGCGACGGGCCCCGTCAGCTCGTACGTACGGTGGCGGTGCGCGGCGGGGTCGGCGGCCACCCGCACGGCCGCGTCGGCCAGGTCCTGCCGGGCCACCGCCGCCAACGCGCCCGCGCCGAACGGGGCGGTCACCGCGCCGCCGACGGGGGCTGCCAACTGGCCGAACAGCTCCGCGTAGAGCCCGTTGCGCAGGATCGTCCAGCCCAGCCGGCTCTCCCGCAGGCGGCGCTCCGTCCACCGGTGCGCCAACGCGAACGCCAGATGGTCGCCGGCCCCGACCAGGCTCGTGAAGACCACGTGTTCCACCGTCTCCTGACCGGGCCCCGTCACGCGGCGTCCGCGTAGCAGTCGACGACGGAGAGGTCCAGCGGGAAGCGGACCGGGGTGTCGCCGAAGAGCAGGGCGGCGGCCCGCTCGCCGGCGCGGGTGACCGCCTCGGCGACCGCGCCGGCCTGCTCCGCCGGACAGTGCACGATCACCTCGTCGTGCTGGAAGAAGACCAGCTCGGCGCGGGTGCCGGCGAGCCCGCCGCGCAGCGTCGCCAGCAGGGTCGAGGCCCACTCGGCGGCGGTGGCCTGGATGACGAAGTTGCGGGTGAACCGCCCCCGGGACCGGGCCGCCCGGGCGCGCGGCGACTGCGGGTCGCCGCCGCCGTCGGGGTCGGCCTCCTCGCCGTCGCCGAACCCGGCCGTGCCGGGCGGGCAGGTGCGCCCCAGCCAGGAACGCACGAGCCCGCCGGCCTCGCCGGTGCGGGCGGCCGCCTCGACGTAGCCGAAGGCGGTCGGGTAGTTGCGCCGCAGCACCGCCAGCGCAGGCACCGCCGACCCGCCGGTCTGTCCGTACATGGCCCCGAGCAGGGCCACCTTGGCGCGGGCCCGGTCACCGGCGAAGGCGTCCTGGGCGAGGGCGGCGTAGAGGTCGCCGGCGCCGCCGGCCGCGGCGAGCCGGGCGTCGCCCGAGACCGCGGCGAGCACCCTCGGCTCCAACTGGCCCGCGTCGGCGACCACGAACCGCCAGCCCGGGTCGGCGACCACCGCCCGCCGGATCACCTTGGGGATCTGCAGCGCGCCCCCGCCCCGGGTGGCCCACCGGCCGGAGACCACCCCGCCCGGGACGTACTCCGGCTGGAACCGCCCGTCGCGCACCCAGGCGTCGCGCCAGGCCCAGCCGTGCGCCGTCCAGATCCGGTACAGCTCCTTGTATTCCAGGACCAGCGGCACCGCCGGGTGGTCCACCCCGCGCAGCACCCAGGCGCGGGTGTTGGGCAGCTCCACGCCGGCCCGGGCGAACGCCCGCAACAGCTCCGCCGGGGAGTCGGCGTGCAGTTGGCGTACGCCGAACACATCGGCGATCCGGGCGGCCAGCTCGGCCAGCCGGCGGGGCGGGCCGCCGACCGGGGACGGCTCGCCCAGCAGCTCGGCGAGGATCTCGTCGTGCACCTCGGCCCGCCAGGGCAACCCGGCGGCACCCATCTCCACGGCGATCAGCGCGCCGGCCGACTCGGCGGCGACCAGCAGCCGGAACCGGCCGGGGTGCTCGGTCGCGGCGATCCGGGCGAGCTGGTCGGCGTACACCCGGGTCAGCGCCTCGATGCCCGGGCCCGGCGGGCCGGGCAGGGCGTCGAAGAGCGCGCCCTGGCCGTGGCCGGGCGGCGCGGCCGGGCG